>NZ_JBSHNS010000430.1:0-6896 GCF_053601635.1 Pontimicrobium sp. MEBiC01747 | reverse complement strand
GTGTTTGTAGTTTCTCTTTATAGATAAATTTACCTAGGTCGATGATGCTTTTTATTGGTGCTACATCTATAATATCGAAACTAGTATTGATGGATTTTTCTATAAAAATGTCAGTTTTTTCAAAGTTAGGAGACGTATCATCTAACCAGAACTTTATGGTAAGTAGCAATTGAAACCAAGCGGATTCTTTTAAGCCTTTATTCTGTAATTTTTCAATATTTGCTTGCTTTACATCTATTAACTCAATGCCTAAGTCTTCTATATACTTACCAAAGGCTTTTTTAAATTCTTGTAAGGTGAGTAATGATTTCATTTTGTTTTTATGCTTATTTAAAGCATAAATAACATAACTTCTATTAGCAGTTAGGTTTTCGAAACAGGTGTAATAATAGCTTAACAGTTTATTTCTAGGTTCGAAATTGGCGTAGTCTTCGCTGTTATTAAGTGCTGTGATAGTGTTTTCATGAAAAGCTTTAAATATAGCTTTTTCTAATGCTTCAAATGAAGCAAAGTGTTCATAAAACTTACTCTCTTCGAAGTTATTGTGTTTTGCAAATGCATAAACAGTGTTTGGTTGTTTATCATGCTCCAAAACATAATCCATGTATAATGAAATGATGTTATTGCTTGTTATGTTCTTCTTTTTAGCCATTATATATTACTATTTAATAGCATAAAGATACAAAATGTTTAACTATTTTATTTAATAATTAAACAAAATTAACAAACCTTTCACTTTAAGGTTTTAGGCTTCTTGTTTTGTTGGTAGGTTTACTTATTTAACAATCTGCATCGCAACACTTATCATCTTTTACTAATTTGCAAGACACTACGGCTGTTAATGCACCTAGTATTGGTGCTGTAATGTATAACCATAAGTATTGAAAATTACCTGTAAATAGGGCAGGAGCAATAGAGCGAACAGGATTCATAGAGGCTTTTGTTATTGGGCCAGCAAACATGGCTTCTAGTAAAATAACTGCACCAACAGCAATGGCTGCCATGGTACCTATTTCTTTACTTCCTGTAGATACATTTATGATAACAACCATAAGAAAAAAGGTTAATAAAAACTCTATTATTGCCGCTTTGTAGGGCGGAAAGCCTTCCATTGGTGTTGTTTCTCCTAAAAACTGACTTTCGGGAAATAAGAACCATAATAAAGCACTAGCACAAATTGCGCCTATTAATTGTGCTATTATATATTTTGGGACATTTTTCCAGTCGAACTTTTTTGCAAAAGCAAAGCTTATGGTTACCGCTGGATTGAAGTGAGCTCCAGAGATGTCCCCAAACGCGTAAATCATGGCCATTACAATTAGCCCCCAAGTTATAGCAACACCAACGTGAGAGATACTACCATTAGTAATCTCGTTAATAGTCATAGCACCTGTTCCACAAAATATCATTGCAAATGTTCCTAAGGTTTCTGCTATAAGTTTTTTCATTTTTATATCTTTTTTGCAAATATACGCCACCTTATTTTAAGGTTTTGTTAACAATTAAGGTTTTACTAATACGTAAATTTACATTCATTATTAAAACAAACACTAATTATCTGAAATTATGAAAAAATTACTATTGATGGCTTTAGTTTTTACTGCGTCTTTCACAGTAAATGCTCAAGTAGAAACACCACAACCTAGTCCATTTTCTAAAGTGGAACAAAAAGTTGGATTAACTGATGTTACTCTAGAATATTCACGTCCAGGAATGAAGGGGCGTACTATTTTTGGAGATTTAGTGCCTTATGGCAGATTATGGAGAACTGGAGCAAACGCTAACACAAAGATTTCTTTTAGTAATGATGTTACTGTTGGAGGTAAAACTTTAAAAGCTGGTGATTATGCTATTTATGTTACACCAAAAGAAAAATCATGGGAAGTTATTTTTTATTCTGATGCAACAAACTGGGGACTTCCACAAAAGTGGGATGAGAGTAAAGTAGCTGCAAAAGTAACTGCTGAAGTTTACCCAATGCCTGTAACAATAGAAACATTTACTATAACGTTTGACGATTTAACAAATAGTTCTGCAGTTATAGGAATGCTTTGGGAAAAGGCTTATGTAGGTGTTAAATTTGAAGTGCCAACAGATGCTACTGTTAGTGCTTCTATAGAAAAAACAATGGCTGGTCCTGGTGCTGGAGATTATTTTTCTGCTGCTAGATATTACTTAACTGAAGGGAAAGATATTAATAAAGCTGTTATGTGGATAGACAAAGCGGTAGAGTTAACAAAAGATAACCCACGTTTTTGGTATTTACGCCAGCAGTCTTTAATTCATGCAAAAGCTGGAAAAAAGAAATCGGCAATTGCTGCTGCAAAAGCGTCTTTAGAGGGTGCTGAAAAAGCGGGTAATGCAGATTACGTAAAAATGAATAAAGCGTCTTTAAAGGAGTGGGGCGCTATGTAATTTAGGTTACATTTTTAAGCTACTAAAAAAGCTATCTAAAAAGAATAGAAACGTTATTTTTTTGAATTATGTTTAAAATTCAAAAAAACTCATTTTAATTGTTATGAGAAACCGAATCAAGTTCGGTTTAACGAAAATCTAACTTTTTAGATAGCTTTTTTGTATTGTTATGATTGCTATAGTGTTTTTAAACATGCTGATCTATTAAAATAGCATTTCCATCTGGGTCTAATACTACAAAACTTGCTGGACCTGATGTATTTTTATCTGCTTCAGTTTCTAGTGTTATATTATTGTCTTTTAAGTGTTGTTGTATTGTTCTTATATCATCAAACTGTTCTAAGTTTTTTGCATTGGCATCCCAACCGGGGTTAAAGGTTAATATATTATTTTCGAACATGCCTTGAAATAATCCTATTAATGACGATTCGTTTTTCATTATTAAATAGTTTTTTTCAATATCTCCTGCAAATACAGTAAACCCAAGAGTTTCATAAAATGTTTTAGAGGCATGAATGTCTTTTACGCTTAAACTAACAGAAAAGGCTCCTAATTTCATTATCAATAAATTTAAAATTCTTTTAAAAATACAATTTTGAATAGATAAATACTTATTTAGTGTTTTAAAAATCGGGTAGTTTTTCCTATTATTTCCGCCTAAAAATTAAAATACGTTAATTAGCGGTTATACAGGAGATTGTATAAAGAGTGAAAAAATATAAAAGGTTGTTTAAAAAGTAATGTAAACGACATTTTTATTTTTTAATCTCATTACATTAATTTTTTAATGCTTTTGAGAAACCGAGTCGAGTTCGGTTTGACGTTTTTTTACTTTTTAGACAACCTCTTGTTGGTAATCTATTTTATTTCAAGTTTTTTTTACTCTGCCATAGTGTGGTAGACGTTTTGCACGTCGTCGTCCTCTTCAATTTTTTCTAGTAATTTTTCAACATCGGCAACTTGCTCTTCTGTTAAGGTTTTAGTTACTTGTGGAATACGCTCAAAACCAGAGGATAATATTTCTATCTCTCGTTTTTCTAATTCTGCTTGTATGGTTCCAAAGTTTTCAAAAGGGGCATATATTAAAATACCATCATCGTCTGCAAAGACTTCTTCTGCACCAAAGTCTATAAACTCTAATTCTAATTCTTCTGGGTCTAAACCTTCAGAAGGTATTCTAAAATTACAAGTATGGTCGAACATAAAAACCACAGATCCTGATGTTCCTAAGCTTCCGTCGCATTTATTAA
This sequence comes from Pontimicrobium sp. MEBiC01747, assembly GCF_053601635.1. NCBI lineage: Bacteria > Pseudomonadati > Bacteroidota > Flavobacteriia > Flavobacteriales > Flavobacteriaceae > Pontimicrobium > Pontimicrobium sp. MEBiC01747. Next base: position 3,231 of record NZ_JBSHNS010000430.1, on the reverse strand, counting down.
AATAACTACGTATGTTGGCTACGGTTCTGGTATTATTATCTGTAGCGGTTTCTACTAATACGGCTATACCATGTGGTGCATAGCCTTCAAAAATAACTTCTTTGTAATCACCTTGTCCTTTTTCGCTTGCTTTTTTAATGGCGCGTAGTACATTATCCTTAGGCATGTTTACTGCCTTGGCATTTTGAATTACTGCTCGTAAACGCGAATTACTTGCGGGATCTGGACCTCCATCTTTTACTGCCATTACAATGTCCTTACCAATGCGTGTAAAGGCCTTACTCATTGCAGACCAACGTTTCATTTTACGTGCTTTACGAAATTCAAAAGCTCTTCCCATTTAATATGTATTTTTATTGTCCTACAGCGTAGGAGGTTTATTAATTATGTACTTATTTCACAAATTTAAAAAAAACTCTTAAATCTGCTTAATCCTTTGGTATATGTCTTGCTAAAAAATTTGTTTTTGTGTTTTCTAGCTTATCTATTACACTTTTTCTTTTGTTATTTAAGCTAGTATTTAACTTATTGTAGTTATTTACCGCTTTATTTAATGCTTTTACTTTATTGTTATATGCATCTATTTGTGCTTTAGTTCTTTTTTTCTCTGGTGTTTTCTCTAATGTTGTTTTTATGTTTTCGAAATCTTCATTTAAAATTAAAAAATCTGCTATCTGCGGTATTTTATTTTCGGCTTCGTCTATAAAGAACTCAAATGCTGCTTTGTTTGCCAAAATAAGGCTTTTATCTGTTTTATAGACCTCATGTGTTTTTAAAATTTCTAAACCTTCTTTGGCTGTCTCGCTTAATGCATTTGCATTTTGTTGTATGCCGTTAACGTCTTTTTTACTAATGGCATTCCATAAATAGATTTCGTTAATGTACACTTTAAAGAAGACAAGGTGTAAGGCGTTAGTATGCCTAAACACTTTGTTTGATATCGTCATTTTTTTTCCTAAGTCGTTATCGCTTTCTATAATGTTAATGTTATGGTCTGCTGCAAAGGCGTAAAAGTTTTTTTCGTACTCTGCTTGCGATTCGGCCATTTTTTTATCGGCAAGTTCTTGTGCTAATATATAGGCTTCCATTAAATCGTAGGATTGTTCTGCAACGGTTTTCATATCTACAATTTTAGCATAATCGTGCTTTAATAGGCTTTCGTTTAAACGCATGTGTTTTAATACTTTGTTTTTATAATCGTCTCCTCTAAAACCTTGTGCTTTTTCAATTTTAGCTATAGCTCGTGCTACTGTTTTTAGTAAGCTTTTTCTTTTGTTGTTAATATTTCTATCGCTTTTACTATGAGCTACAGCTTTGGTATAACGCCAAGTACTTTTTGTTACTATTTCTTGTTCTTTTCCTAAGAATTCTAAATACTCTAATGCGGTATCGAATTTTTGCGCGTAGCTATTAAAGGATAGTGCTAATAGGAATGTAAGGATTAGTTTGCTTGTGGTTTTCATTAAAATTTATTGATTTGAGTTTATATAGTCTGTTAGTATGTATAGTGCTTCTTTTATATAGGCATCGTTAGCAATGATTTCTATGTTTTTGTCATTTTGGGTTTTGTCTTCTGTATTGTATTCTAATAACTCTTGTGTAGATTTTGTATTGTTAATACTTAACCCATTTGTTTTAGTTTTTTTTTGTGTTCCAAAGATACTATCTAAGGTTTGGCTACGCGCTTTTCTTTTTTTTGCTATAGTTTTTAATGCTAAAGGGTAGGGCTTACCTTCTTTAAACAATAATTTATACAATTTTTTATTCGCTGTTTTTATGTTTATAAATTCTTGTGTGCTATCTACTCGTATTTTACTTTGCTGTACTAGGGTTTCTAGTTTTAATTTAGGTAAAGCCTTATGTTTAAAAATAATTGTGGTAGCATCGTTTTTTAGGGCGAAAGGTTTATCTTTTTCTGAGCTTTTAAAATTGTCATAAAGTGAGGGTAATTGTATATCTGGTATTACCCCAATAGATTGATGACTTTTTCCTGTTACACGATAAAAGGCTTCTATAGTAAGTTTGCTATAGCCAAGGTCTTTTGTTTCGCTTAAGGGCAGAATGCGTTGTACACTAGATTTACCAAAGGTTTTAGAACCTACTATTATTGCTCTATTATAGTCTTGCATTGCTGCAGAAAACAGCTCGGAAGCTGAGGCGCTATAATCGTTGACGAGAATAAGTAATGGTTTTTTGTAGAAACTTCCTCGTTTTGGGTCTCTTAGCGTAAAGTTTTCTGCCGATTTAGATTTTATAATAGAGATAGGCCCACGGTCTATAAACATTCCTGATAAATCTATGGCTTCTCCTAATGAGCCACCACCGTTAAAGCGAAGGTCTAAAATGAGGCCTTGTATGTTTTCTCTTTGTAGTTTATAGAGTTCTTTGGCAATATCAGCAGTTAATCCGCGTCCGTTTGGCGATTCTTGATTAGTATAAAAACTAGGAATTTTAATGTAGCCATAAGGTAAGTCGGCATTTATTATATAGCCCCTTACTGCATTATCATCTACTTGAATTTTACTTTTTGTTAAAGTAATATCTTGTATAGAGCCGTTTTTTTTCTGCACAGAAAAGGTAACTACTTTGTGGTCTTCTTTATTTAAAAAGGACTGAATGACTTGCTGAGAAATACAAGCTATTTCTAGACGAGATTGAGGTGTCGCTAGGGCTTTTAATATATCGCCTTTTTCTATAGCTCCGTTTTTAAAAGCAGCACTTCCAGGAATTACGTATTGTATAACGACTTCTCCGTTGTTATTTTTTTCGGTTAACAGACCAAATGATAGTTGGTTTTTGGATAATAGATTGGTATATTCTATTTTTTCGGTATTGTTAAAAAAGGTGGAATTAGGATCGTTAATTTTTACTAATGCGTTTAAAAAACTTTCTTCTACAAAACGTTTTAACCCTCCTTTTTTATTTAGTGTTTCTTCTAGTAAGCAGAGTTCTTTGTCTATAATATTTAGTTTTACTTTAGGCTCTAGTGTCGTAAACTGCTTAGTAATGGTTTCTATATCTTTTTCGTCTTCAAGGAGTTTAATAATTACTTTATAAGCAATCTTTTTTCTGAGTCTTTTATTTAGTTCTGTTTCGTCTTTATAAAAGGTATGATCTGCTTTAGGAACGTATTGTAATGTTAGTTTGCCTGAATAGTCTAGTTCTTGTGTTTTTAGGGTTTCTAACTGTGTTTTAATGCTTGTAATTCTATTATTTAAAATGGTATGGTAT
>NZ_JBSHNS010000429.1:0-2532 GCF_053601635.1 Pontimicrobium sp. MEBiC01747 | reverse complement strand
GAATACAACATCGCCTTTATATAATATATAGTTTAACTCTAAAGTATCTATATCTTTTAAGCTTATAAAGGCTTTAGATTGCGCACTAATAACTAGCTTTTTGTTATTAATATCTTTAAGTGTGCGGGCTTCTGGCCCGTAACTACATGAAGCCTTTTTGCCGTTTAAGAAAAAAGCTAAAACAATTAATCCAATAGAGAAGCCTCCTAGATAATATCCTAATCTGTGTATTAATTTCAATGGGTCTAAATTTTTATAGATTGCAAATTTAGAATATTAAAAGGTTAATATCACTATATTTTAAATCAAACCATTCACCAACAGATCTATTTGTTAAAATACCATGATAAAAGTAGAGCCCATTTTTTAACCCTCTATCCAGGCGTAATGCGTTTTCTAGACCTCCATCTTCAGCTATTTTTAATAAATATGGCGTAAAAATATTACTTATAGATGCAGAAGCTGTACGAGAATATCTAGCTGGAATGTTAGGGACACAATAATGTATAACGCCATGTTTAATAAAGGTTGGGTGTTTATGTGTTGTGACTTCGCTGGTTTCAAAACAGCCCCCCATATCTATACTAACATCGATAATTACAGAACCTTTTTTCATTTGTTCTACCATTGCATCGGTAACAATAACTGGAGCTCTGTTTTTTCCTCTAACAGCTCCAATAACAACATCACAACGTTTTAAGGCTTTACTTAAGTGTTTTGGCTGTATGGTAGAAGTGTAAAGTGTACGGCTCAAATTGGCTTGCACACACCTTAATTTGGTTATAGAGTTGTCGAATATTTTTACATTTGCTCCAAGTCCAATAGCACTTCTTGCGGCAAACTCTCCAACAGTACCAGCGCCAAGTATAACAACTTCAACTGGTGGTACACCACTAATATTACCAAGCATAAGGCCATTACCATTATTGGAATTACTCAATAACTCCGAAGCTATTAAAACAGAAGCAGTTCCAGCCAATTCGCTTAAAGCTCTAACTGCTGGGTAAGCACCATCATCATCTCTTATAAATTCAAAAGCTAAAGCGGTAATTCGCTTAGAAGCTAAAGTTTCAAAATACTTTTTATTTTGAGTCTTTAACTGTAATGCGGAAATTAATATAGTTTGTGGGTTTATTAACTTTAATTCTTCTAGAGTAGGAGGCTCTACCTTTAAAATCATTGGGCATGAATATACCTTTTCTGTATCATTTGTTATTTCTGCTCCAGCCTCACTATAATCTTTATCACTAAAGTTTGCGCCTTTTCCTGCATTCGATTCTATTAGTACCCGATTGCCGTTATTTACAATGGCAGACACTGCGTCTGGTGTTAGGCATACTCTTTTCTCTTGAAAAGCTGTTTCTTTGGGAATCCCCAAAAACAAAGCGCTTTTTTTCTTTAATATCTCAAGTGTTTCTTCTTGAGGAAGCAATTGTGCCTTAGAAAAAGGAGTGATAGGTTTATCCATTTTTTGTAATTAGATTGTAATAAAAAATCAAATTACGAATAAATTTTGAATGATTACAAAATCTATTAAAAATACTGATTAAAAACACCTTTAATTCCTTTAGGCTTCATTTTTAATTCGTCTTCCAGTTCTTGTATAGATTTTCCAACTGAATTTAATCTATTGAATAACCTTGCTCTAATAAGGTAGATGCTTGGTATTATTACAGCAATAAAAGGTATAATGTGTATTAGTTCAAATTCATCGATTAAAAAACTATTAGATAATGAAAAACTTATAATTTGATATAAATACATGGCAATTGGAACTAGTAAAGCATGGTACCACCAGTGTCTACATGTAAAAAACCATATTATTAATAATATTAAAGGGATAATTTTACCAGTAAGTGTCCATACGACTACTTGGACATCTTCGTATATTTCACTGTGAAATGTATAAATGAGTGTTTCCCAAGTTGCGGTATTTGGCACTATTTCATGTAAATAAAATAGGTAAGGTGTAATAGCTATAAAAGTAGCTATTACACTTCCTATAATAATTGTTTTTTTATTACCCGTTTGTCGGTATTTTAATTTTTCTTCCATCGATTGCTGTTTCTGTTTGGTTAATTAAATCAATGATGCTGTCTGCGTTTGCAGCGAAGAAAACACAGCCAAAGAGGGCTAATACTATTATGTGCTTTTTAGACTTCATTTTGGTTTTGGTTTAGGGTGAATATGTAATCAAATTTAACTAAAACCTAAGCTTAATTTAAGCTTAAATGTTAAAAAAATGTTAAAATTGATTGTTTTTTAAAATTTTGTTACGGGTAAAACCGTAATATTCCAAAAATACGTTTGTTTTGTTGGGTTTTAAAAAGAGGGGTAATATGCGTTTTATACAGACATTGTAAGGGTTCTCGTACCGTTTTCGTTCTGTTTTATGTGTATGTTACAGGTATTAGTTTGTAGAATGTCTTTTAATATTTCTGGCCATTCAACCAATAGCCAATTGTTACTAGAAAGGTATTCCTCAATCCCAAAATTGTATAATTCCTCTTCATTTTCAATACGATATAGGTC
>NZ_JBSHNS010000428.1:0-13186 GCF_053601635.1 Pontimicrobium sp. MEBiC01747 | reverse complement strand
AATGTAAGCTACAAGCAAAAAGATCATAAATCAGGTATAGTACGTCAAAACACAAAATCATTTCTATTTGAAACAGGAGAAGAAGTCTTCACATTTAGAGCCAGTATGGCAAGAAATTCAAAAGGCGAACTAATGGATTTCTATAAAGCAGAAGCCAAAATCTCATACAAAGGAACAGCAGATGCGCCACCACCAATAGTATTAAATAATATTAGCGATAGAGTATTAAACATCTCTTACGATAGATTAGGGTTTATAACAACACAAGTATCTGCAGGAGATATAGATTGGACAGCCATTAAGGAAGCAGTCGTAGAATTAGAATATAAAGCAGAACCAAACAAACCAGACTCTAAAAAACAAATACGATTAAAACAAGACAATCCAGTAGACACATGGAAATGCTTTATGTATGGACATGATGATAAAACGTACCGTTACAAAGTAAAATACTTTTATACAGACGGAACCGAAAGCGAAACAGAATATAAAAACGATACCAGAGAATCATTAATAATAGATGATAATTTAATAGGAAGGGCCAAAGCATCTTTCGATGTTTTAATGGATACAGAATCTGTAAAAACAGCAAAAATTGAAGTAATCTATAATGATGAAACAAGCAAAATAAAAGAAGAATTCTCTAAATGGTTTGAAGGTTCAGAAACATGGGATTGGAGCATGAGGCTTCGTGAAGGCGCAACAACAGAATTCAAGTACCGTTATTTTGTGCAATATACAGATGGATTAGTTTTTGAATCGGAATTAAAAACAGCCAATAGTGGTGAAGACATTCCTCCAATAGATATAAAACGATACAAACAAAGCCTTACAGTAGATGCAGGCCTATTAGATTGGACAAAATGGAGAATGGTATATGCAACTATTAAGTATGAAGATAAAGCAAATAAGTACCAAAAACAAGAAACTATTAGATTAGACGAGAGTAACTTCATGAAATCTTTTGAAATCTTTTCATTCCATCCAGGAGCAAATCAATACACATGCGAATTAAAATACGCAGGAAGTGACGGAAAAGTAATAGACGCAAAACCTAAAACTACAAAAGGAGGGATTTTAATACTAGAAGCACCACAAGAAAATGCAGATTCCCCAGAATCTGATGCAGAGTAAAAAACAATAATAATCAATAATTAGTATTACTTATAGTCTTTGAAATTGCTGTGTTATTTACACAGTAGTTTCAAATACTGTGAGCAATACATAGGCTAAAAATATAACTATGGCACTCCAGATAGACCCATCGAAATTTAAAATGCATCAAGCAAAGATGCTGAAATTAAAAGTCGATCCATTAAAAATGAAACTATTTTCAAAATTAATGGTAAATAATGCAGTAACCAACACATTAAATGAAGCACCAGTTTCAGATAAAATATATAACTACAAAGGAAAACAATATGGGAGACCATTATTTAGGTTATTATCTAACAATTCAGGGAAAAAAATACCAGGACAACAAGGGTTACGTTTCTCTAAAGACAATAATGGAAACTTACATTTAAATGCTATTGTTGAAGCCTATAGAGAAGAAGTAAATGTTATCCCTCTAGACTTTAGAGATGTAACATTAAAACTAGTCTATGATGCTAATGGAAAACAAGAAACATTACCTTTATCCATAACGCAAATACTACCAATAAAGCAAACTAATGTATTAAAACACATATATGCACATGCTATTATAAAACCAGAGCATAAAGAAGCTATCTACGAAGCTTTAGTAACAGGTAATAAGTTATCTAAACTAGACATAAATTTAAATCTATGGTGGCAAAAACCACAACAACCAGTCGCAGCTAGATCAAGGACACCTCGAAGAGTACCACAAAGGCGAACAGTAGATCCAAATGCATGGATAAAACGTTTAGGGAATCCCTTTTCTATACGAAACCTTAAAGTAAGAGGCACACATATTTATAACGGAAATGTAAGATTAATGTCCTTTAGGTCTGTAGCAGACGTTAAAAAAGCATTTAATGTTATAAGACATTATAATATGAGTAAAAAATGCTCAATAGGAGATAGTTTTCATTATTTCTTATCAGGAAATAATGCACCAGTTGGAGGCTTTAAAGGTGAGGACTGCTTAGGTTTTAACCCAGCAAAAATACAAGTAAAAAACGTTAACAAACGGTGGAAAATAGTAGAAGGCAACCGATACCTATTCGATTTCGGAAGTAATAGAACACAAGCTACACAAGCCTTTAAAATCATTAAACATTACGGGTTTGATGCCGTGTGTTATGTAGGGAGACCAAAACCAGGAATGACCTATTTAAAACGTACAAAACCAGTACGTATGCAAATGTTGCACATGGTTGCAAGACCATATATGGTAAATCCTAAAGTTACAGCCGCAGCAGTTGCAAAACCAGCACAAACACCTAAACCCCAAAAAATAAATATAAAGGCACAAATACATATGCTTTATGAGCGTAAAGACCCAGAAGTATTTCAAGGCTTTTTTGCAGAATTAGAAACACAAGAATACAAGTGGGAACAAGGCGCAAAAATAGATGAGCAGAATGCAAGCGTACTACATTCCTACTATTATAGGCTAACCAATGACCCAAACAAAGTATTCTTTTTACCACAAGTATATAGAATAGGTGTAAACCATAACACAGGAGAACCTAGAGTGCATATAAACATGTACAATAAAGAAAACGCTACAGGAGAAATGGAGTACCGTATAAACATGACATTTCATGTAGTACCATACTTTCACCCAAGAGCAAAAAAAGATTTAATGAAAGCTTTAGATATAAAATCTGAAGGAAAAATTAAATATGTCGAAAACCTAATACTAAGCGGTTATAAAGAAGTGTCTTTTGAGTTAGAAGATCGGTTTTTAAGTGATAATGCATTGTTTTCAGAAAAATTTACCGAGAAAATATCAAAAATAGACCCATCTACAGGCTTTACAATTACTGCCGATCATAGCCTAGAATCTTTTGAAGTTTTTAAAAGAGAACTATTAACTAACGGCATTAACATAGGAAAACTCTATTTTGATTTAGAAGAAGAAAAAGATGGAGAAATAAGTGTAATTAGAAGTAACCCAATAAATGTAGAGCTAAACTTTAAAAAACTAGAAAACATTCCATTGCATATAGAAGCCTCTACAGTTAGTTACGGTAACCATTCTATTATTTGTGGATTCAATTTACTTAATAAAACAGACATTCCCTTAAACGTAGGAGGAGTAGAGTTAACATTACTCTCATCAAAAGACAATCATATCTATGATGTAGATAGCGATTTAAATACAAAAATAGATGCAGAAGATTGGCCAATAAGTATAGAAACTAACGAAAACAAAACCATATTTATAGACGATAATGATATCGATCAACTATCAGACGAGCATATGGTATGGAACGATTTAGTATGCGAACCATATAGTATTAGAGCAAACATAGACTCCGAAAAAATAATGGCATCAGTAATAGATCATGCCTCTGGAGACCCAGAAATATGGAACTTAGATGTTGTATGCCAATTATACAAAAATTGGGAAGATTGGACCGAAGAACAACGTGCGCCATATAAAGGTATTGTTGGGTTAATAGTAGATATAAAAACAGACGATGGAGAAGAGTTCTCTCTAGAATTAAATAGAGAAACACCACAAGGAACTATAAAAATGTCCAGATCTGTAAAACAACTATTACAATCCACTAACTACGATAACAGAAAATACCAGTACAGATTAACCAATATAACATTACCACCAACACCCTCTGGAGCATGGAAAACCCCAGAAAGTACAAGCGTAAACCGCTTACAAGTATATCCAGAACTATAATAACATTAAAAACTTAAAACATGACAACTTTACCACAAATAGCAGTATTAGACGATATCATAGCATTTCCAGATGACGAAAACCCAAATATGTTTTACCTAGCCCGTTCCACACCACAAATAAGAATGGATGATGATATGCCCATTTTTAATGGATTATTCTGGACAGATAAAGCAGATGGAACAGGAAGTTCTACCGCAGGATTAGCAGGAGGTTATGTTAATTTTGATATAAACTTAGGAATATCAGAAGAAGAAAAACGTAAAGCCGCTAATAAGCTGAAAAAAATGAAAATTCAGCAACAACGTAGACGAGAAATAGTAAAACTAGAAAAAGAAAGATTAGGCTTAATAGCTAGAGCAAGAGGAGAATCTAGAGTACCAGAACCAGACGTTCCAGCAGTAGGAGAAATTACCTTTGGCGCATTAGAATATACAGATGGCACCGTAACATTATTAGAAGAAAAAGAAGGAGGCTTAGTCTCTTGGTCTTCAGCAGGAGGCCCAGCAAGTTTAGTAGGCGATAATAATGCGGCTTTTGCTATTCGTTTAAGCGCAGATGGAGCAGCCGTTTGGTATAAAGCTTTAAAACAAGGAGATAAAGCTATAAGTACACGTTACGACTTAAAATTTAGATTACGCTTACCAAGTTTAGAAATTAGAGCATGGGCAGGATCTACACAAAAATCTGAAATAAACCGAAAAGTAGATCGCGTATGGAAAAACCAAGACCAAGGCTGCTCAGATGCAGATGTAGAACGTATAGATGTCTCTAGTGTTGTAGAAAACATGACAGAAGAAGGGCTTTTAAATATAGAAATAAAAAAAGGTTCTACAGAAATTTCAGATGAGCACGTTAGCCAATTACGCGATATGGCTATAAAACTTATCGAAGACAAAGTAAAAGAAATTATAAAATCTAGAATTCATGGCATGACAGAAGAAGAGCGTAAAACCTCTATGATAGAAGTTATGAAAGAAGAAATACGATCATTTGTAGAATTGCGTTTTACACAACGAGACGTTGTAGAATGGAAGATGGCACCACAAGCCACAATAATGAACTTTTTAGAAGATGTTTCAGAAGAAAACAAACGAAACATAACAAAACTAGTAGATTTAGCCGACGATATTGTAGGCACAGTAGAAATACCATTACAAGTAAATGCGCCATGGGAAGAAGCCCCTTTTGTATCCTCAGTTAAAGTAATGGCAGAATACCCATCAGCAGAAGAAAACAAATCTTGGCTATTCGATAAAAATACAACCAAAGATAAATGGCTGTTTAGACGCCCTAAAAAAGACGATGCAGTCGTTAAATATACCTCAGAAGTGTACTTTAAAGGTGTTTCAAAACCACTATTAATACCAACACAAGAAACTAACGGATTAATAAATATAGAAGTAGGTAAAGTTGGTTTTATGCAAGCAAACTTTAAACCACACCCAACTTTAAACTCACTTTCAGGAGACAATAAAATATTAAACATTCAAGTAGCCATTAACTATAAAACAGAAGACGATTCAGATCATTTTAAAACCTCACTAGTCTTTAAACCCGAAGATGTAGAAGGTAAAAAATTAGAAAGAGCAATATACGAGCACGTAGATGCGCCAATAGAATATACCGTTACCTATTACAGTAAAAACGGAAAAGTAATAGAAATGCCATCTCAAAAATACTACTTCACAGAAAATCAATCGGCAGATATTTTTACACCAAACCCTTATGAAGATACACTAGAACTAGATGTAGAATTAGGGATGTCTCCAGATGAAAGCTTAAAGAAAATTATTGTTGAATTCCAATATAAAGATGACGATAATGAGTTTACAAGCGAAGATAAAGTTGCATTAGAAGCAGAAGAAGATTGGGAGTCTGTAACAGCAAAATTAGTACAACTCAACAAAGACAAGCAAGACTTTAGGTACCGATATAAACTTATAGGAGACAACCTGTTTTCAAGAAGTGGCTGGGTAGATAGCACAGGAGATCAAACCTTAATACTACCAATACTGCAAGTAAGCATTAACGTTAGCCGATTAAAAATAGGAGAGAAGTACCAAAATGTAGTACTAGAACTATCGTATAAAAACGATAAACAGAAAGTGAATCATCAAATATTTTTAGACGAAGAATCTGCGAAAAAGCCAATCAATTGGTTTATACCAAGAATAGACGAATCTCATGACAGTTATACCTACTCTATGACATTATATCCAGAAAACGGAGACCCAATAGAAGTGAAGGACTTAGAAGGAAAAGGGAAGTTTTTAATTATTAAAGATGTAAAATAGTAAAGCTATGTTAAGTTATCAACCACCATTTATGGATGTGGGGAATCTTACCATTTTTAGAGATGATACAGATTCCGAAACATTTTATTATGCCAATATCCAGCCTTCTATAGTAGAAAAAAGAGAAGGACCAGCAATATCAGCCTATACTATTTTACCAGAAAGTAGTACAGATAAAAATATAAACCAAGTAATGGATACCAGTCTATCCTTAGAAGTCTCTTTAAAAGTAACAGATAGCATATTAGAAAAAGCAAAGCTAGAAATAAAAGACAAATGGGGAATAAAAGCAAAGCGTTTAATACCCGTTACAGTTACCGATGGTAAAGTGTATATGGTTATAGCATCTGCAGGAGAAGAACCAGACCCAAAAGATTGGTACGTAAGCTCAGGAATATCACCATCTATATTTGGTGATAACCGTGCTGCGTTAGTAGTAAAAACCAGTGGAGAAGAAGCCAAACGATTAGTATCTGCATTAAATGAAGACGTAGTTGCAGGACACGTATATTACGAATTAAATATGCTAGGTATAGCCCCAACATTTAAAGCAAAAATGCGAGTAAAGTGGGATAGAGTATATAAGCACTTTGAAGATATGAAGGTAAAAAACTTTATATTTTACAGAGAAGAAATAAGTAATACACTAGACGATTTAAAAGAAACCAGTATGGTAGAAATGGAGATAGAAGAACTAGATCCAGATGTTTCCGAATACGCTTCAAAAACCTTATTAAATGAGTTAAAAACCGAAGCAATAAAACGTTTATTTAATCCATCAGTACCACCATTAAGCGCTAGTAAAAAAATAGAAAATAGAATAGCACATGCAGTGGGAATGATTCATGCCTCTATAATACCAGGATCACATTATATATTAAAAAACAATAAAGAAGCACAAACCAACGAACTTATAGTTGATTTAAGAGAGCGTAAAGTCAAAAAATATCCATTCTATCCGCAAGCCTTACTATCTAGTATGATACAAAATGCAGGCGGCTTAGGCGATAACTTAAAATGGATTAAGCTGGACGATATGCCGTTTAGAAGTGAAACAATTACAGTAGATATAGCAGCAGATACATTTAAGATAAATAACATAAAAACAGTAAAAATAGACTGTATTGTTTGGGACGAAACCAATAATAAGCAAGAAAATGAGCAGACGTTTATTTTTAATACAGCTGAAGATGTAAAAGGCACCTTTAAATACACACGCCAAAACGCAAATAATTATAAGTACCGTTACAAAGCCACAATATACTTAGATAATGATGGCACAGGTTTACCATCACAGATGGAAGTAGATTGGAAAGAAACCACATCAGAATTTATCTACTTTAATCCAACAGAATACTTTGAGAATGTAAAACTACAAATAGGTATAGACGATAGAACCATTTTTAATAATACACATCTTATTGAAACAACTATAAATGTTATAGAACGCGAGACAGATAGAAAAATATTAAGCCAATCATTTTTACTTAAAGAAAATGATAAAGACGAAAACGAAAAACTGTTATCTCTGTTATACAGTAAGCTTCATCCCGTTAAAATAGACCTTCAAGTTATTTATTACATAGAAGGCTCAGAAGAATATATATTAAATCTAGAAGACCATAAAGACTTTAATTTCTTCATACCAAACCCATTCGAAAATAAATGGTCTGTAGAATTAATGAGTAAAGTAGATTGGGAGCAAACCAATAAAATAATCACAGAACTACGCACGTGGGATTACACCCGAAAAACATGGATAGAAGAGAAATTTAACTTTACCAAAGACAAAGACGCACATACCTTTTCAGTAGTGACAAGTTTAAATACACCAAAAGAAACCTTTGAATATAAAAACACAGAAATTACTTCAGAAGGAAACATTAATAGAGGCGCTTGGAAAAAACACGATGGTCCAATACTAATGATAAAAGATAAAGTAAAGCCAGAACGCACCATTAAAATAACTCTAGAAGACGCACCAGACTTTAAAGAACACGAAGTAAAAGAAGTAAAACTATACATAGTCTATAAAGACAATGATAATGACATCATTATTAATTCAGACGACAAGCAAAAGCTAGAATTCTCCAAAATAGGAGAAACACTATACTTTACACACGATATGCTAGATGCGTCGCAAACAGACTATAAATATAGAATTAAAGCAAAAAGCAAAAGTGGAGACCGTTATAAAACAAAATGGATAACCTCCAGTACAGAACATTTAAAAATAACCCTTCCAGAAAATATTTGGTAATTATGTTAGATCTATCAAAACCATACGGAGTACACGAAGACATTTTGTTTTATGGCGATCATGAACAAGAAAATATAGTCTATTATTTACCCAATGAAGTAGGCTTAGCACCTATAATTTCAGACAATGACGATATAGATAAAGCATACGACTTTTTTCTTCAAATATTTAAAGAAGGAAGAGCCATACAAGGCGGTTTAAAAGAATTAGAAGACTCCTCGGGAGCAATTATGTCTTTAGGCGTGCAATGTATAGCAAATGCAGAGCGCTTAGAAAAAGCAAGAACCAAACTTATAGAAGACCATAAACTACAAGAAGATTTCATCTTTACACCACCAGAGTGGAAAGATGGCTCTATAGATTTAATCGTTTTAGACTCTACAACACAAAGCGAAGAAACTATTAACGAAGACGCTTTTGTAGATAGTATCATTGGCTCTAAAAAACCCTCGTTATCTAGTAGCGATCTTAAAGCTGTTTTTAATGTAAGGCTAGATCGTAAAGGGGCAAGTTTAATAGCAGCAACACTACAAGGCGATCGTAGCTCTGTAGCAGGCATACTTTACGATTTAAAAATGAAAGTCATGCGCCCTGCTTTAGATATGACTATAGAGGCAGACCTAGACCGCTGCCATACTAAAGTATCACATATGGTAGCAGCAGGAGCAGCAATAAAATATGGAGAACTTACTATATCTGCAAAAGCAGAATTTGAATTCATTAAGGAAAAATTGATAGAAGAAGGCGATATAAAAGTAAATATCATTTCTCAAGTAACCACACCCGAAATGAAACAAATGGTAGACGATATGGTAAAAGAGTTTACAGATAAAGTCATGCGAGAACTCTTTTCTCCTTATGTATCTCCAAATTTACCAGATATTAATTTACCAGAAGGAGTAAACCCAACACCTGGAGATGGTATTCTAATAGGTGTGGCGTATAAATTTCAAAAGAAAAAACTATTCCATAATAAAAGAATATTTGTGGATTATAGAGAGCGTTCTACAACATTAAAAACGCATAACCCACAAGCACATTTGTGGTTGTTGGGAAATCAAATAAAAGATGATATCGATAACTATACGCAAACGGTAACCTTTGGAGATTTATGGAGAGAAAACCATTTAAAAACTAAAATATTACATGATTTTGAAGCAGAACATAACGATTTATTAAGTGCTGAGGTTTTAATATGGCGAAAAAAAGATGGTAAAAAAGAACTATCTAAAACAGGTGGCTTTGCTATTCCAGATGATGCCATTCCGTTAATAAGTTATACAGTAACAAAAGAAGATCAAGAAGAACATGAAATAGCTTGGACAACAGAACCAGATGAAGCATCAGGCTATTACTATCAAGTAAAATTTACCTATAGAGACGATATAGATAATGTAAGTACACCAGTAACCATTTTTAGTAAAGTTATTTACAGTAGCTCTCAAGATTTAATACTAATACCTCAAGTATTGGCACCGCTAAAAATATTCAACTTTAAGTACGGAAGTATTAATAAAGATAAAGTAAATGGTATAGATATTTACCTAAGAGCTAAAGACCAAGACGGTACACAAATTAGTCAGGAAATACTAACACTCTCTAATGATAATAAAGAAGAATTCTGGCGTATTAGAAACCATCCACACGATGTAGCAACTCTTGAAGAAGAACGCCATTTTCATTTTGCAGATGGCAGACCAACACTAAAGCAAAATGCAGTAGCCTTAATAGATGAAGAGTTAATACTAGCAGACCCTTTCGAATTTAAAAAAGTAGATATAATACCTGTAATAACAGGAAATACAGACGATTTTCTAGAAATATTATTACAAGTGAACTATACGGCAACAAACGACGATTTTGAGTTTAGTCAGCTATTTAGAGCAAAACTACCAGATTTTGCACTAGATGAAATTACTATTCCCGTATTAGAAAAAGGAGATGCAGTAGACTACACATTCACAGCCATTACAAAAGATGGCGATTTAGTTGATTTAGAAAGTGGGCAAACCAAAGGCGGTGCCTTACTGTTAAAAATAAAACAGAAAGCTCCAGACAACGGGATTACTATAATTTGGGATGGACCAGAACTAGAAACAGAAGATTTAGATTATGTACGCTTAGAGTTTAAACTAAAAAAAGAAGATGGAACAAAAGAAAAACTAGACCATGTAGAATTTACCAGTGATGAGGCACCACAGCCTATAACTTATATAGTAGCCGAAGAAGGAGAACTTTCTATGCGCGTTGTAAAACGCTATATAAATGGGAGTAAAGACAAAGGAAAATATAAAACAGTAACAACAAAAGAACTAACAATAAAACCTTAAAACAATGGAAAATATAATAGACACAATGGGAGGAAAGCTATTAAGCTATGGTGTATCTGGATTTGCCCTATTAATGATAGGATTTACCTATTACCTCATGAGAAGCGAATTAAAACGAGACCTACCAAGACACATCGCTATAAAAACAATATGGATGTTTATGGGGTTAGTAATCTTATCTACAGTAGTAGTAGGCTTTTTTAGTTTACCACTAGCTAATAAAAATGATGAATTAAACGATGAGGTTAACGGGTTAACAACAGATGTATCACAACTTATGGAAATGCTTACAAAATATGAATATGCATTAAACGATTTGGCATATAAATTAGATAACGTAAACAAACCCAACCCAACCCCACCGCCAAAACAAGATAATGGTAAAAAGCCAACTTTAAATACAACATTGTTAGCTAAACATGTTGATTTTTCAAAAATTACAATACCTAAAGAATATAAGGCAGTTAAAGCAATAGATTTAGATGCCGCTAAACGAAAAGAACTAAAAAATGCTGTGCAGTATAAATTAAATACCAATCAATTTAAGCAAGCTCTAAAAAAGAATTAAAAGAAGGCTAACTAGCTTTAATTAAAGCATAAACGATGAAAAAATATATTATTTTAGTTGCTGGTTACGAATACCACAATGGAAGAACCAATATGGCTACAATAGCCAAACGTAGAGCGAACTATTTATTACATAAAAATAGATCGTGGCGAACAGACCCTCAAGTCAATTTTATTCTATTCGATGTGCGAATGGGAAGAATAGATAAAGGAACAGTAAGTAGTGGAAGAATCACTTGGACTCTAGAAAACGACGGATTCGATGCTATAGATGATAGCACACATTATGATAGCGAACGAAAATTTATAGAAGCAAATACAAATGTAATATCTATAACAGATGCCTATGCCTATATTCAAAATATTGGACAAAACGAACCAGGAACAGTTCAAGAATTTTCTATTTTAGGACATGGATGGAGAGGAGGCCCAGTATTAGTTAACACTTATGAAAGAGCAGAATATAGAGCTAATGGTTCTAGATCTAGAGAAAGAGACCCATGGGATAAAGATGGAAGAACAAAAGACACTAATGTAACCAATATGGGCTTTACACCTTGGCTTAATTATAAAAATGCATTTGCCGATAATGCTTATATCTGGGTTTGGGGTTGCGCCTCTAGTAGACGTTATAAAACGGTGATACAAAAAGTATTACGCTCTCCAGAATTTAGAGCAAAACGTTATGGAAGACATGTAGATACAGATACATTTACATTATCTTTTTCACAACAATTTGCAGACGATAATTTTATTTACGACCCTTTATTTTTCTATAGATCTGCAACAGCAGGCTCAACAAGTAACAGACGCTTTACAAGAACACTGTTAGAAGTTAAAAACTTTTTAATTAGAGGCTTAGTACATACATATGCAGGGCAAATGGCATATAACACCAATATAAAAACGTATGCTGCCTTACCAGGAACAGGAGCAGATTACGAGCGAGGAGGAACTAGTAGTAGAAGAGTAATGGTAGTACCTACAAGCAGTAGCACCTATGGTTATAGCTTTAGTCAAATTGTCCGCTTTTATAAAACCTATTTAAATACAGTGGAAGATCCTGAAAATAGAGACTATGCGTTTTATGATGCAAGGGTTATACAAGGTTGGAAAGGTAGGTGATATTAAAGTATAAGTTATTGTATTTAAGTTTTTTAAATAAATACTGTATTGTATCTGTGAAAAAAATAAAATATTATCACAAAAACATGAGAAACAAATAAGAGCACATTAAATGTTTAAAAATTTTTAGTTACATCTATTTTTTCTACTTTTAGTTTCTAAAATCAATAATTTTTATGCTCAAAAAAGTTTTTGGGAGCGCCGTATTTGGCGTAGAAGCAACCACAATAACAGTAGAAGTAAATGTAGATTCTGGAATAGGCTATCACCTTGTAGGGCTACCAGATAATGCTATAAAAGAAAGTAATTACCGCATAGCCGCTGCATTACAAAATAATGGCTATAAAATTCCAGGCAAGAAAATAACAATAAATATGGCACCTGCCGATTTACGAAAGGAGGGAAGTGCCTATGATTTAACATTAGCAGTAGGAATACTAGCAGCATCCAAGCAAATACAAGCAGAACATTTAGAAGACTACCTTATTATGGGAGAACTCTCTTTAGATGGAAGCTTACAACCCATAAAAGGAGCATTACCAATAGCAATTAAAGCCTTAGAAGAAGGCTATAAAGGATTTATATTACCTAACCAAAATGCAAAAGAAGCAGCTATAGTAGATGGATTAGAGGTGTATGGTATTGATAATATTAAGCAAGTCATTAATTTTTTCGATAAAAATGAAACATTAGAACAAACCATAATAGATACTAAAGCTGAATTCCAAAAAAGTTTAAACTTCCCCGAATTCGATTTTAGTGATGTAAAAGGACA
>NZ_JBSHNS010000427.1:0-6248 GCF_053601635.1 Pontimicrobium sp. MEBiC01747 | reverse complement strand
AAGAAAGATTCTTTAATCTTAGCATCTCTTCCTTCATCTTTAGTAAATAAGCTACTAATTGGTATAGAAAAACTTAGATTATTTAAAGCGTCTTGAGCTGTTTCTCCAGATTTATTATCGAATCTTAAAGTCTTAAATTCTCCTCCAACACTTTTTTTTGCAGTTGTTTTATAAGCCGTCCATTTTACAGAAGTAGCTTCAGCTTTTACAACAAAATTCTCTGCTGCTTTAACTTCTGTTTCTGGTTCTTTTTTAGTTTCTTCTTTACAACTCACAGTAAAAACTAGGGAGAGTACTAATATAAATAAGGTTATTTTTTTCATGATTTTTTGTTTTTGGTTTATTGAGTTCGAAGTTAAGTAGATATTTACCCTTTTGCAAGAAACTACTGCTAATTCGCCTTTAAAATTAGTTTTAAATCATGAATGCCACGTTTTAAATTTTCGGTCATTATAAGAGATTTATCTACCTGAGTTTGTATATTTTTATAGCGTTTAATAGCATAAATAATACTACGTTGTTTTCCTACGGTAAAGCCTTCAAAAATAGAAAAGGCTTCATAATCGCTTAATAACACAGCTTCTAAAGCTTCGGGCATGTCTACACCATACTTAGAAGTGTCTTCAAATAGTTGCATAGAAAAGGTGTCGCCAATCTCCAATTGTAATTCTTTCTGTTTGGCATTACTAAAATAAATGCGGCAAAGTCCTGTTTTTTCTTTTTTTAAAGCGGCATAGAAATTTAAGTTATGGTCTTTATAAGAGACTTTTACTTTAACGCGTTTGTGGTTGGCTTCTAATAATAATGTCGCTATACGGTTAGGTATAACGACACTATATTTATCAGTTAATGTTATATTAAACAATTCGCTTTGCATAAGGAATAGTGTTTAATCTAAACTAAAAGTTTTAGTCTCTTTAAATTCTGAAGTTTTTAATGCTTCAATAGTGGTACGATACGGTTTCCAATCGTCATTTAAAAAAGTATTCACTTCATCTAGAAAATCGTTTAAACTTTCTTTTGCTTGCTGTATCAACATCGTTTCTGTTTTAGTAATACCATGCTGTCTTGAACCTACATAACTTCTGGCTTTACTTATTCTAGAGCTAACGGTTGGTAATGGACTTCTGGTAATGCCTTGACGTTTATCTACTTTACCAAAATACAAGGCCATTATAGTGTCTATTTTCGCTACAATATCCTTAGATGCTTTAATTTCTGCTTTATATTTTTTAGAGTCTAATGTTTTTAAACGTTTCTGAAATGTTGAAGCTGTCGTTTTACTTTCTACTAATTGCTTCATGGCATCTGCAGCAATTTCCTGCATGTTTTCCATGTCTTTTAATGTGGTGTATACAGCACTAGTGTTGGCAGAAGACACGTCTAGTCTTGGGTCATCTTTTACAGTAATTCTAGACTCTGTTGTTTGATCTCCGTAGTGCATAACCACACGATACGTTCCAGGTTTTACAGAAACACCTCCTGGTTCTCTAGTACTTTTTCTAATACTTTTAGAGGCACGTTGTACACCTTTTTCACGCATATACCAAGTCCATTTATGTATACCAGTTTCTTTAGGAGCCTTACGTTTTAATGTACGGATTAAACGATCGTTATCGTAAACCATCATAGTAATAGAATCCCATTTTATAACGTTTTTATCTGCTTCTGTAGAATCTTTTTTAGCTTCGGTTTTCTTTTTGTCTTTGTTAGCATCTGCTTTGCCTGCTTTTTTTACTTTTAAATAATACGCTAATCTAGCACCGCCACCACGATTATCTCCATGATACATAGCATCACCACCAAAACGACTTCCAGTAGGTTGCGCATAAGCGGCTTTGTATGCTGTAGGTGGAGTAAATAACTCTATGTTTTTATTTAGTATTTGCTTGTTTTTGGCAATAGCTCGTAACGGACGAATATCATCTAATACCCAAGCAGCACGACCAAACGTACCAATAACTAAATCGTGTTCTCTTGGCTGAATTACTAAATCCTTTACAGAAACAGTTGGGAAACCTTCAGTCCATTTTGTCCATTGTTCACCAGCGTTTGTAGAGATGTATAAACCATCATCTGTTCCTAAAAATAAAAGGTTTGGTTCTTCAATATCTTCAATAATACATAAAGCATAACTTTTCACATCGTTTTCATCTACGATACGTTGCCATGTTTTTCCGTAGTTAGTTGTTCTAAAAGCATAGGGCGTAAAATTAAAACGGCGGTAATCGTTAGCGACTAATAGTGCTTCACCTTTATTTTTATTAGAAGCTTTTATTTGAACTATCCAACTACCTTTAGGCAATTCCTTAATGTTTTTAGAAACATCTGTCCAAGTACTTCCTCCATTTTGAGTAACATGCACACGACCATCATCTGTACCTACCCAAAGCATGTTTTGTTCTACAGGTGAAGGTTCAATAACTAATATAGTACAATGGTTTTCTGCACCAGTAGCATCAATGGTTAATCCGCCACTATCGCGTTGCTTTTGTTTTTCAGGGTCATTAGTTGTTAAATCTGGCGAAATAATATCCCAAGTATCACCTTTGTCTGTCGATTTATGTACAAACTGACTTCCAAAATATACGGTACTATTGTTAAAAGGATCTAGGTTAATGGCTGCATTCCAATTAAAACGTAATAAAACGTCTGGATCGGGATGTGTTGGTTGTACATTATAGTTGTTTCCAGTTTGCCAATCGTAACGACTTACGTAGCCTTGTTGGCTCATAGTCCAACCATATCTAGAATCGTCTCTGTCTGCAATAACATCAAACCCATCTCCAAAAGAAATTTCTTGCCAATACGAGTTTCTAATGCCTTGAGCACGCCAAACATAAGCTGGGCCTCTCCAAGACCCATTGTCTTGCATACCACCATAAACGTTATATGGGATCTCATTATCTACATTTATATGATAAAATTGTGCTACAGGTAAGTTACCAACAAAACGCCAGTTTTTACCACCATCTTTTGTAATGTTTAAGCCACCATCGTTACCATCTATCATAAAACTACCATTTTCTGGGTGTATCCACCAAGCATGATGATCTGGATGTATGCCATTGCTTACACCATAAGCAGGCATGAGTTGTTTAAAATTCTTTCCGCCATCTTCACTAACATTTACATAGGTAAAAACCGAATACACACGGTTTTCGTTTTGCGGATCTACATAAATTTCAGAATAGTAAAAAGGTCTATTACCAATATCGCTTTTAGCGTTAATTTTTTTCCATTTAAAACCGCCATCTTCACTTTTGTAAAGCGCATTCTTTTTAGCTTCAACAAGCGCATAAACAATATTTGGTTTATTTCTAGCAATTGCTACACCAATACGTCCTAAATCGCCTTTTGGTAAACCCTCTTTATCAGTAATCTTTTTCCAAGTTACACCACCATCGTGTGTAATATGTAGTCCAGAGCCTTTTCCGCCAGAATTAAAAAACCAAGGCTCACGTTTGTGTTCCCATAAGGTTGCAATTAATTTATTAGGATTGGTAGGATCCATAACCAAGTCGGCAGCTCCCGTTTTAATATTGGCATATAAAATTTTATTCCATGTTTTTCCGCCATCTGTAGTTTTAAACACACCACGCTCTGGATGTTCTCCCCATGGAGACCCTATTGCAGCAACATAAACAATATCTGGATTTGTAGGGTCTACAATAATACGATGGATATGGCGTGTTTTTTCTAATCCCATAGCCATCCAGTTTTTACCGCCATCTAAAGATTTATAAATACCATAACCGCCATTTAAACTATTACGAGGGTTACCTTCTCCTGTGCCTACCCAAATAACACTTGGGTTAGATTGCTGTATAGCAACTGCACCAACCGAAGCAGTTACCTCTTTTTCAAAAATAGGCTCCCATTTTATGCCGCCAGAAGTCGATTTCCATAAACCGCCAGAAGCAGTACCTACATATATAATGTCGGGATTACTATGTACAGCATCTATAGCAGTTACACGACCAGACATTCCGCCTGGACCAATATTACGAGGTTTCATATTTTTTACTAAATCCATAGAGAAATTCTGTGCAGATACAGTAAAAACAAAAAGTAAACATAAGGAGGATAAAAAATGCTTCATTAAATGGTAAAATTAGTTAGAAAATAAAAGTACTAAAACCATTAAACATAAATCTTAAAGAGATGTTAATAAAAAAGCTATGCTAGCATAAAATATTGTATTTTTATACTAGTATGGAAAACAATAAACAGAAAAGAAAAGGATTCGTTTTTAAGCCGTATGAAGCGCCTTCTCAATCCCCTTTTGAAAAACTATTCGATATTTTTAAAGAATTAATTACGCATACATCTGGAGATTTCGATGAAGCTATAGATTGGCTTCGGGAATTGGATAAGGAATACCAATTAACAACACCAGAATATACTATTGAAGACTTTATAGAAGACCTAAAAGCCAAAGGCTACATTAGAGAAGAAATAAAACCAGATGGAAAAGGGGGGATGGGCATTACCGCCAAAACGGAACGTGCCATTAGGCAATCTGCATTAGAGCAAATATTCGGAAACATAAAACGAAATGGTTCGGGACAGCATAAAAGTAAATCGCCAGGAATAGGTGATGAGCATACAGGAGATTTTAGAAACTACCAGTTTGGTGACGCTTTAGATAAAGTGTCTATAACAGAGAGTTTACGCAATGCACAGGTAAATAATGGTATTGATAATTTTAACTTAACCGAAGACGATTTGGTGGTAGAAGAAACCATGCATAAATCGCAAATGAGTACGGTTTTAATGATAGATATTAGCCATAGTATGATTCTCTATGGCGAAGACCGTATTACACCCGCTAAAAAAGTAGCCATGGCTTTGGCCGAATTAATAACCACACGTTACCCAAAAGATACCTTAGATATTCTGGTATTTGGTAACGATGCTTGGGCGATTAAAATTAAAGACTTACCGTATTTAAACGTTGGGCCTTATCATACCAATACCGTAGCAGGTTTACAATTAGCAATGGACTTACTACGACGTAAACGAAATACCAACAAACAAATTTTTATGATTACAGATGGAAAACCAAGTTGTTTGCGTTTACCAGATGGTACGTATTATAAAGACAGTAATGGATTAAACCCGCATATAACCAATAAGTGTTACGCTATGGCACAACAAGCACGTAAACTGCACATACCAATAACTACATTTATGATAGCACAAGACCGCTATTTAATGCAGTTTGTACAAGAGTTTACAAGAGCAAACCAAGGAAAAGCTTTTTACACAGGCTTAAAAGGGCTGGGAGAAATGATTTTTGAAGATTACGAAACCAATAGAAAAAAACGAATTAGAGGATAATTAATTAGCTATTAGCCTTTAGTTATTAGCCATGTCTAGGAAGATCTGCTAATAGCCAAAAGCAAATAGCCAAAAGCTATAAAATGAATATAGAAACACTAAAAACATTAGGCGATTTAAAAAAGCAAGGATACCAAAGTAAATCGATTAAAGATGAATTAAGAGATAATTTAATAGATAAAATAAAACAAAAAGAAACCACATTTACAGGCGTACACGGTTATGAAAATACTGTAATACCAGAATTAGAACGTGCCATACTATCCAGACATAATATAAACCTTTTAGGCTTACGCGGACAAGCAAAAACGCGATTAGCACGTTTAATGTTAAATTTATTAGACGAGTACATTCCCGTGGTAGAAGGCTCCGAAATTAATGACGACCCTTTAAACCCTATTTCGCGTTATGCCATAGAACTCATCAAAGAAAAAGGAGAGGATACTCCAATAAGATGGTTACACAGAAGTGAGCGGTTTGCTGAAAAACTAGCAACTCCAGATGTAACAGTAGCCGATATTATAGGAGATGTAGACCCAATAAAAGCAGCCAATTTAAAACTAAGCTACGCAGACGACCGTGTAATACATTACGGTATGATTCCGCGTGCAAACCGTTGTATTTTTGTAATAAATGAATTACCAGATTTGCAAGCCAGAATACAAGTAGCCTTATTTAATATTTTACAAGAAGGCGATATACAAATACGAGGCTTTAAACTACGTTTACCTTTAGATATGCAATTTGTATTTACAGCAAATCCAGAAGACTATACCAATCGTGGAAGCATCGTTACGCCATTAAAAGATAGAATTGGCTCACAGATATTAACGCACTATCCGCAAGACATAGAAACTGCTAAAATAATTACAGCACAAGAAGCGAAATTAGACACACGCCAAGAA
>NZ_JBSHNS010000426.1:0-976 GCF_053601635.1 Pontimicrobium sp. MEBiC01747 | reverse complement strand
GTAATGTTCCAAATTGGCACTTTTGAAAAATATGAAAATTAAAAACTGATAATCAGTTTATTAAAAATAAACAAGCTTCATTAATGAAGCTTGTTTCTGTTCTTTGAAATAATTAAAGTTTATTAGAGACCGTAAAACAACAGGTATAAATACCCTTGTGTTTCAAATTGGCACTTACAATATTTGTATTTATGGAATGTAAATACTGTAATACATCTAATTGTATAAAAAAGGGAATCCGAAAAGGTGCTCAGCGTTACTATTGCAAAGCTTGTGAAAAATATTTTCAAAATGAATATAAGTACAAAGCTTACAATTTAGATGTAAATAGAATGCTAAAGCAATTATTAAAAGAAAGTTGTAGTGTACGAGGTATTTCAAGAGTTTTAAATATTTCTTGTGGAACAGTTTTATCAAGACTATTAAAATAAGTAATCAAATTAAAGTGTCATACTTTAATAAGCTTGGATGTAAATTTGAGGTTGATGAAATGTGGAGTTTTATAGGAAACAGAAAGAATGTTACTTGGATTACTTATGCTATAGAAAGGGAAACTAAAACAGTAATTGATTTCTTTGTTGGTAGGAAAACAACAGAAAATATAAAACCTTTAGTAAATAAATTGTTGTTATTAAAACCTAAACGTATTTACACAGATAAATTAAATATTTATCCTGCTCTAATTCCAAAAACTATTCATAGACGTTTTCAATATTGTACTAATAAAATTGAGCGAATGAATTTAAATCTAAGAACTCATATTAAGAGATTAAGTAGAAAAACAATATGCTTTTCAAGAAAAGAAAAGTATCTTGAAGCACATTTAAGAATTTATTTTTGGGGATAGTAATTCCAAATTTAATATTCTTAATAGAACAAAACGTTCTTTAAAAATACTGTAATAAAAGGAAGTAAAAGGGGTGGTTTTTTAGTGAAATAGTAAAAAAATCATCTTTAACTATTATCCTTTTGGTCT
>NZ_JBSHNS010000425.1:0-5169 GCF_053601635.1 Pontimicrobium sp. MEBiC01747 | reverse complement strand
TAAAAAACGCATACGAACGCGACATTCTTCCAGAAAACAATACAACTCTAGAGGTTATTCCACAAATAATAACCAATGATGTTGAGGAGTTTTTATTTGTAGCAAAGTATGTACAACAATTTGGCTATAAAGAGCTAAACTGGAACTTAGGTTGCCCCTACCCAATGGTTACGAAACGTGGTATGGGATCTGGTTTAATTGCCGATCCTGAAAAAATTGACCATATTTTAAAACGCGCACACACAGAAACAGATATTATTGTTTCTATGAAAATGCGCATGGGGTACGAAAACAGTAACGAGATTTTAGATGCGTTTCCTGTTCTAGATAAATACCCGTTAAAAAACGTTGCCATTCATGCTCGTATAGGAAAGCAATTGTACAAAGGCGGAGTCGACCTAGAAGCTTTCCAACGTTGTATAGACAGTACTAAACATAAGCTCTATTACAATGGCGATATAACGTCTGTTACACAATTTAAAACCATACAAGAACGCTTTCCATCTATAGACCATTTCATGATTGGTCGTGGTTTAATCGCCGATCCGTTTTTACCAAGTATGATTAAAAAAAACACGTTAGAATATCCTAAAAATAGAGTCGAAATTTTTTCAAACTTTCATGATGAAATCTATGCGCAATACGATGCCGCTTTATCTGGGCCAACACCTATAAAAATGAAAATGTTAGGGTTTTGGGAATACTTTTCAAAATCGTTTAGTAATCCTCAAAAAACTTATAAAAAGATAAAAAAAGCTACAAACCCACAAAAATATAAACAGGCCGTTTCCGAAATTTTAAAGGGAGGGTTTTAGTTGGCTCTTGGCAAATTATAGAATACTTTTAACCATACAGAATATATTTTACATTTACTGTATACTCCTATTTTTGAGATGTCATTTCTATAAACCAATAAAATAATACTAATCAATTCCCACTAAACACTATACTCTTTTTAAATTTAAAACACGATTTGCCATTAATTCGAGTAATTTTAAAGTACAAAAAATTGTATCGATAATTATACATGTATAGAATTTAGTGCTCTCAATACAAATATTACGCTTGCGCAATCGTAAAATCCAATCTAACTAACAAATTTCACCAAAATACACAACAGGTTATTTGTAAACCACCATTTACTTAATACTATTAATCCACTATCTTTGCCATAACATTAGCCAACTTACATTGAAAGACCTTTTACTAATAACACCTCCGTTTACACAGTTAAACACACCTTACCCAGCAACTGCTTACTTAAAAGGGTTTTTAAATACAAAAGGTATTACTGCTTTTCAAATGGATTTAGGAATAGAGGTTATTCTAGAACTGTTTAGTAAAAAAACATTCGAAACATTATTTGAGTTAGCTATAGAAAATGAGACTATTACCTCTGCAAACTGCCAACGTATTTATGCATTAAAAGAATATTATTTACAACCTCTTGATGCTGTTATTTTATTTTTACAAGGAAAAAACCAAACGTTAGCAAGACAAATTTGCACAGATAATTTTTTACCTAAAGCCTCGCGTTTCGATCAATTAGATGATATGAGCTGGGCCTTTGGCGAAATGGGAATGCAAGACAAAGCCAAACACTTTGCTACTTTATACCTTGAAGATTTATCCGATTTTATTATAGAGTGTATTGATCCTAATTTTGGCTTTAGCCGCTATGCCGAACGCTTAGGGCAAAGTGCCAATGCTTTTGATGAACTGTACAATAGTTTACAGCAAATGCCTACTTTTATAGATGAGATAACATTATCTATACTCGAAGAGCGTATACAAACCGTACACCCCAAACTCGTTTGCCTTTCGGTACCATTTCCTGGTAATTTATACTCTGCATTTAGGTGCGCTCAGTATATAAAAACTAATTACCCTAATATTGTAGTCTCTATGGGCGGTGGTTTTCCTAATACCGAATTACGTTCTGTTACAGATACGCGTGTATTTAACTTTTTTGATTATATAACGTTAGATGATGGCGAGCTTCCTATAGAGCTGCTTTATAATGCAATAAGCAATCCTAAAAAAAACGAAACACCTACCTACAAACGCACTTTTTTAATAGAAAACGGTATTGTTACCTATAAAAATAATACCACAAGACCCGATTATAAACAACACGCTGTTGGCACACCTGACTATTCCGATTTATTGTTAGACGATTATATTTCGGTTATAGAAATTGCCAACCCAATGCATAGTCTTTGGAGCGATGGCCGTTGGAATAAATTAACGATGGCACACGGTTGTTATTGGGGGAAATGTACGTTTTGTGACATTTCTTTAGATTATATAAAAATCTACGAGCCAGTTGCTGCCAAACTATTAGTTGACCGCATGGAAACACTAATACAGCAAACAGGAGAAACGGGTTTTCATTTTGTAGATGAAGCTGCCCCACCGGCTTTAATGAAAGCTTTAGCTTTAGAGATTTTAAAGCGTAAGCTTATGGTTACTTGGTGGACAAACATACGGTTTGAAAAAAACTTTACCCGAGATTTATGTTTACTTTTAAAAGCATCGGGTTGTATTGCCGTTTCTGGTGGTTTAGAAGTCGCTTCAGATAGATTATTGAAACTTATAGACAAAGGTGTTACCGTAAAACAAGTAGCACAAGTTACTCGTAATTTTACTGAAGCCAATATTATGGTACATTCTTATTTAATGTACGGCTACCCTACACAAACCGTACAGGAAACTGTAGATAGTTTAGAAATGGTGCGCCAGTTATTTGAAATTGGTATTTTACAATCTGGTTTCTGGCATCAGTTTGCTTTAACAACGCATAGTCCTGTTGGTTTAAATCCTTCCGATTATGGTATTACACCCCACTATAAAAACATTTCATTTGCAAATAACGATGTAGATTTTACAGACAGCACTGGTATTGACCATAACAAATTTAGTTTCGGGTTAAAGAAATCGCTATTCAATTTCATGCATGGTATTGGTTTTGAATTACCTTTAGAGGACTGGTTCGATTTTAATATTCCGCAAACCACCATTCACCCTAATTTTATATACGATTGCTTAGATACTGAAATCGACTTTAAAACCAAACCCACCGCTAAAATTGTTTGGCTTGGTCATTTTCCTTTAGTCACAGAATATTCTAAAACTAAAAAAGGAAAGACAACTAGTTTTCTAGAAATGACTTTTCATGATAAATCTGAAACCTTTCAAATTACTACAGAAAAAAACAAAGGCGATTGGTTTTTAGATACCTTAGCGTTATTAACGCCTACCAACGAAAAACCAATATCCTTTTCGCTATTAAAAAAAGATTTTGAAACACATTTTGATGATTTTGAACTCTTCTGGTTTTCTAAACCTATACTTACGTTAAGAGATTATGGTTTGTTAGTGTTATAATTTATATGTAACAAAAAGCGCTTTATTTGTACTCATTAATTGTAATATCTTGTTAGAAGAACAACAAAGCATGACAGAAGACCAAAAAAAACTATGGCATAATATCTTAAATTTTGAAATTGATGATATTAATTCTTCATTAACCTTTTCAGATAGGCTAGCTAGAGAAAATAATTGGTCTTTAGAGTATAGTTTAAGAGCTATATTAGAATATAAAAAGTTTATTTTTTTAATTACCATTTCCAAAACGGCACAAACACCTTCCGATCAAGTAGATCAAGTTTGGCATTTACATTTACTTTATACCCAATCGTATTGGATTGATTTATGTAAAAATACAATACAAAAAGAAATACATCATGGCCCTACTAAAGGAACCGAACAAAAAGCACATTTTAAAGATTTATACCTAGACACTTTAGCTTTATATAAAACTGTGTTTGGGCATTCTCCACCTGAAGATATATGGCCAAATGCCGAAACTAGATTTAAAAACATTCACTTTACAAGAATTAACAGACATAAATTTTGGGTGTTCCCTAAATTAACTTTTAAACGCAAATGAAAATATTATCTCAAATCACTCCAGCGCAAACTAAACTAATTATAGACAATAATAGTGTTGCATTAAAAAACTTAATGAAACTTACTTTTATGGATTTAGTTTTAAAAAAAGTTCTAAAAATAAAAGAAGTCGAACAAAAAGCACATTCTAGAGATAAGCATACAAGAGCCTATACTTACATTATTCCTGGCAAAAATTTTAATAGCTATAAACCTAAAGTATTTGAGTCTGTTTTTTTAAGCCCATTTTATAAAAGCCCAGAAATACAAATTCAATTTAAAACATATATAAAATTAATTTATGACAACTCTAAAGGGCGTTGGAATTATAAAAAAACGGTAAAGAATACGTCTGAAATAAAACCTTATTTTAAATCTACATTTTTTATCAACTTATTTAAACAAATAAAATTAACTCCTGAAGGACATAAACTAAACACAGCGTTAAAAGATTATTTATATAAAATAGATTCAGAGATCATTAACTTATTAGAGAACAATAAGAAAAAAGCATTAGAGTTATTAGAAAACATTGGAGGTAATATCTTCTTACTAAAAAATTTAGACTTCGAAATGCTTAAAAAACTCGATAAAGAATTATCAAACCAACAAAAGCATTATAATTCTGACGCATATGATTATAATGATAATGACGATGGTTTTTGGTTGTTTTTTGGAGCTTTCGATGATAACTATATGTACGACTCTTACTTTAATGACTTTGATAGCACAATCGATTCTTACGATTCTGATTCCTCAGGATGCGCTTCTTTTGATAGCGGATGTAGTAGTTGTAGCGGATGCGGAGGCTGTGGCGGATGTAGTTAACTTAAGTTTTTTTACTAATTCTCTCCTTAGATAATACAAAAACGACTTCAATTGAAGTCGTTTTTGTATTATTGTAACACGTATTTATAAAAAAATAGTGACAGTAACAGACAACAACATTATAGACGTTCCCGAATCGGATTATTTATATACTAAAACTTCGCAATTACCCAATGCAGGTAAGGGTTTATTTACGGCTATTACTATTTATAAAAATGAGATTATTTCTTTATTTAAAGGCGAGATACTCTCTAACGCAGAAGCTAAATATCGTGCAGATAAAAAAGAAGACCAATATTTTATTAATTTATTAGATGGTAGCATTATGGACTCTAAACATGTTCATTGTTTTGCAAAATATGCTAATGATGCTAAAGGGGCCTCTAACGC
>NZ_JBSHNS010000424.1:0-456 GCF_053601635.1 Pontimicrobium sp. MEBiC01747 | reverse complement strand
CATATTTATCTCCTGTAAAAACAGGACTCTTTTTAAATTAGTTTATCATTTTCATTTTAATAATAGTTCTCTATGCATGGTAGAACTATTAATTATTCAATATAAAATGCTCTAGTTGTTTTAAGCTTATTTTATTCTCATAGATAGCTTTACCTATAATTACTCCTTCGCATCCTAATTCTACTAGTTTTGGCAACTCGCCGTAAGACGAAATGCCTCCTGATGCAATTAATTTTACAGTGCTACTTATGTTGGAGTCATTGGTTATTACTGTTGCTTGATTAATTATTTTATTATAGGTTTTAAATGATGGGCCTTGCAACATACCATCTTTAGAAATGTCTGTACATATTACATATTGTATTCCTTTTTTTAAATAGTTTTTAATAAAGGGTATTAGCTCTAGATTACTTTCTTCTTGCCATCCATTGGTTGCAATTTTCCCTCCTGCTGTAT
>NZ_JBSHNS010000423.1:0-3805 GCF_053601635.1 Pontimicrobium sp. MEBiC01747 | reverse complement strand
CATATTTCTAAACCCATAGAAGCACGAACAGGATGCAGTCGTTTATCGCCATACATTGCTTGGGGAAATTTATCGGTAAGGCAAGTTATTCATAAAGCAATAGAATTAAAAAAATACAGCAAGCATAAACGCCATTTAAATGCATTTATCTCGCGTTTAAGGTGGCAAGCACATTTTATTCAGAAATTTGAAATGGAACACCAAATGGAATTTAATAGTGTAAATAAAGGATACCATAATCTTAATAAACCTGTAAATAAAACCCATCAAGATGCTTGGAAAAACGGACAAACAGGATTCCCTTTAGTAGATGCTTGTATGCGATGCTTAAAAGAGACAGGATATATTAACTTTAGAATGAGAGCTATGGTTGTTTCTATATTTACACATAACTTATGGCAACCCTGGCAAGATATGAGCGAACACTTAGCCTCTTTATTTCTAGATTTTGAGCCTGGCATACACTATCCTCAAATACAAATGCAAGCAGGAGAAACAGGTATTAATATGCTTCGTATTTATAATCCCATAAAAAATAGTATAGAACATGATGCTAATGGTACATTTATAAAAAAATGGGTTCCAGAATTAAAAAATTTAGCACCTCCATTTATACACGAACCGCAAACCATGTCGTACTTCGATCAACAATTAACTGGTTTCCAATTAGGTGTAGATTACCCCTCTCCTATAGTTAACGAAAAACAATCTCGCAAAAAAGCAAGCGATATCCTTTGGAATTTAAAAGACAATGCTTTAGTAAAAAAAGAAGCTTACCGCATACTTAAACGCCACACACTTAGTAATAGAAATCGTATGCTACGAACAGAATAAGCAATACTTATAGACACATAAAATAATAATATGTTAATTTTTGTTTAACTTTATATTGAAATAATTAAACATTTTGTAAATTTGATTTATAACAATGATGTTAACCATATTTTAATTTGATATTAAACACAACACATACAAGTAAAGAAAATAAAGAACTAATAAACGATTTAGTTGGCAAAGCCTTTAGTTTTATAGAAAGTATAAAACGTAGAGGTATTGGGTCTAAACGGATGATTATAGACGAAGTAAGCCCAAACTTAGACCATTACCTTAATAAAATAGCAGATATTAATTATGCCAACATAGAATTGCGTCCAAAAGGCATTTTAATACATATTAATAAAGGCTTACAAAACTATACATGGGCAATTCCCTACTACCAATTAGTAATTTATAAAGTTAATGGTTCTAGTATACATGCACAGGGAAAATTTATTCATTTTAGAAATAATAAAACCTTTAAAGAGAACAAAGTGTTCTTTAATAAACTATTAGAAGAAAAAGTAAAATTTGATGCACAATATAATTTCCAGAGCTAAAGACGACAAAACATTTTCAACAGAAGACATCGATCGTATTATAGAAATGGCTTGGGAAGACCGTACGCCTTTTGATGCAATTACTTTTCAGTTTAATATTAAAGAACAAGAAGTTATAGACATTATGCGTCGCGAATTAAAACAAAGTAGTTTTAAATTATGGCGCGCAAGAGTACAAGGTAGAAAAACAAAACACCAAAGTAAACGTAATTTTGAAAACGCTGGTCGTTTTAAATGCACAAGACAAAAACAAATAACCCACAACAAAATAAGTAAAAGATAAATATTGCTATGAAAAAGACTGATTTAGAAATACTTACCAAAACTAACGGTATTACCCTTAATGGGTTTTCTCATGAAGATATTGGAGACGATCACCTGTACACAGGTATAGATACCCCAATGAGAGCAGATGCTTTTAAGCTTGACGATGAACAGAAAAAAGAAAAAATTGCGGAGTTATTCGGGCAAATAATGGATGTTTTGGGGTTAGATTTAACAGACGATTCGTTAAAAGGAACGCCAAAACGAGTCGCAAAAATGTATGTTGATGAAATTTTTTCTGGATTAAACCCCAATAATATGCCAAAAATTGCTTTATTTGACAATAAGTATCAATATAATCAGATGCTTGTAGAAAAAAATATCACCTTTTATTCTAACTGCGAACATCACTTTGTTCCTATTATCGGTAAAGCTCACGTGGCATACATTTCTTCAGGCAAGGTTATTGGTCTATCAAAGTTAAACCGTATTGTACAATATTTTGCAAAAAGGCCTCAAGTACAAGAACGTTTAACAACTCAAATAGCTAACGAATTAAAAGCAATTCTTAATACAGAAAACGTAGCTGTAATTATAGATGCAAAACATCTATGTGTATCGTCGCGTGGAGTAAAAGACGACACTTCTGCAACTGTAACTTCTTATTATGGAGGCCTGTTTAAAACGCAAGCTAAAATAACTGAATTACAGAATTATTTAAAAAACTGACAATGAACATATTAAAAAGAGCACTAGAGTTTGAGCAAAAAAGCACCTCATTTAAAAGTACAAACGAACGAATTGTAGCATCAAGAGAAGCAAAAGAACTTATTCTAGGCTTGAATGAAATATATAAAGAAAGTAAGGATCCAGAACTTATGGAAGTAATGAAACGCCTTACTGTAATTAAACAAAAAATAGAAAAAAGACTAAAAGGTCGCCCAACATCATAGTAGAATAACGCTATTTTAGCTGAGCTTCTACCTATTCTAACATATTAAAACACATGAAGAATATACTTGTCGTAGGTGGAAGCAAAGGCATTGGTAATGCTATTGTTAACGCCTTGGTTAATGATAATAACATTATTAACATTAGTAGAACCAATCCCGCAATTACACATCAGAACCTAACACACTATACTTGTGATATATTAACTGATGAACTCCCTAAAATAGAGACCTTAGATACCATTATTTATTGCCCTGGCAGCATTAATTTAAAACCAATTTCACGTTTAAGTTTAGAAGACTTTAGAAACGATTTTGAAATAAATGTAGTAGGCGCAGTAAAAAGCATACAAACGTATTTAAAACCTCTAAAAAAGGGAAATGACCCTTCTATCCTACTATTTAGTACAGTAGCCTCTAAACTAGGTATGCCATATCACGCTAGCGTTGCAGCAGCAAAATCTGGTGTAGAAGGCTTAGTAAAATCTCTAGGTGCAGAATTAGCGCCAACCATACGCATTAACGCTATTGCTCCTACCGTAACCGATACAGAATTAGCATCTAAGCTATTACGTAACGAAAAAATGATAGAAAATATCACAGAACGTCATCCCCTTAAAAAATTCCTTAGTCCAGAAGAAGTAGCAAACATGGCCACCTTTTTAACCTCGGATAAAGCTAGTTCAGTTTCAGGACAAATTTTTGAAATGGATTGTGGTATTGTAAGTTTTAAAATATAAAGCTGTAAAATCATTAAAACTTTCTTTTAAACCTTATTAACAAAAGCATCAATTAATAAATAAAACACCATGCAAACGGTATACGATATAAAAATTAACAACTTAACAGGCCAACCTTTAGACCTATCTGCATACAAAGGACAACACATTTTATTTGTAAATGTAGCTTCTAAATGCGGATTTACGCCGCAATACAAAGACTTACAAGGATTAAGTGACACCTATAAAGATAAGTTAACAGTTATTGGCGTACCCTGTAACCAGTTTGGAAAACAAGAACCCGGAAATGCTTCAGAAATAGAACACTTTTGCGAAGTAAACTACGGAGTAACCTTTCCTATTACCGAGAAAATTGAAGTAAAAGGAAGCGGGCAACACCCACTCTATCAATGGTTAACTAAAAAAGAACAAAACGGTGTATCTAACTCCAATGTAAAATGGAATTTTCAAAAATACTTAGTTGATCCAGAAGGAA
>NZ_JBSHNS010000422.1:0-4009 GCF_053601635.1 Pontimicrobium sp. MEBiC01747 | reverse complement strand
GAATTACAATCATGTGGTTCCGCTTTTTTATGTTCACTATGCTGAAATCTGTACTTCAAATAATTCAATTTACTAGTAATCCATTTTAGTCTTTACGAAATTTGTTATAGACAAAATGAAACTGACAAATAGTGAATTTCTATCTGATTGGTATTTAATTTGTCATAAAATAGATGAATAAAAGTCTAATTTAAAATTGATAAAAATGAAAAAGTTAATCACACTTTCATTGGTAGCAATTTTAGCTACCAGTTGTAACGCACAAGACAAAAAAGAAAGACAAATAGAGCAAAACAAATCGATTTCAAAAATTGTAAAACCCAAAGGTAATTGGACAGTAAACAAAGAAGTTGATGAAAATGGTAATCTTATACAATATGATTCTATTTATTCATGGTCATCATCTTCAGATAATGTGAAAGGAATTAAACGACAACAAATGGATAGTGTTATGCAATCTTTTCAATCAAAATTTAGTCAACACTTTTCGAGCTCTATGGGAAATGATTTTCCTGAGTTTTTTAAAAAAGACTCGTTATTTATGGAAGAATTTTTCAGCGATAATTTCTTCGGAAACGACTTTGGAAAGGGAATACCAGATATGAAAAGTATCCGTGAGAAAATGCAAGCAATGCAACAACAATTTATGCAAGGGCAACAGAGAGCAATTATTCCTGCGACACCAGAAGATGACAGAAGAAAAGGTAATAATTAAAAAAAATACTTATTGAATAAGGTTGATGTTTTATTAAAATTAAAGGAAAATGAAAAAGCAATTTATGACACTAAGTTTAGTGTTTATGGCAATTACTAGCTTGTTAGCACAACAATCGTTTCAAGTAATAGAAGAGTCACTTCCATACAACCGGTATGCCAATAGTTTTACCACAAACATTATTGGATTAAATGAAGGGTTTGTGTTGTATCATTGGGAAAAATTTATTGAAAATCATGGTGGAAAGACCTACATTACTTTTGTTGAAAAAGGGAATTATGAAATGCATTCCAAAGAAGTAAAATTTCCGTTACTCAATAATGAAGAAGTAGATATTTATACAAGAGTAACACCAAACAAAACATTGTCAGGTGTCCTTTTAACGATTTGGATTAAGACAAAAGATGGAGTCTATTTTTCATCGAAGTCCCATCCAGATCAAGCAAAAAAAATAAAAAATTGGTTGTTAGCATTCAATAGAAACCTTGAAGAACTCAACGATAAAATAATTCATAATTAAATTTTTATCTTTAATAACTCAATTAATTTTAAAGAAAACTATGAAATTATATTCTGTTTTAACTATTCTATTAATAACACTTGTTATTAGTAGTTGTACTTCTAGTAAGTTAGTGAATGAATGGAGAAGGCCAGATAGTAAAACGATTACATTCTCAAAAGTTTTAGTCATTGGAATGTCTGAAAACCTAAAAGCCAGAACCGCTTTTGAAAATGATTTGGTTGCTAAATTGAAACTAGAAGGCGTAAAAGCAGAAAGGAGTTTAGATGCTTTTGATGAGACTTATGCAAGTTTGCCTAAAAACGAAGCACAATTAAGAGTTTTAGAAACTGAATTGGTTAGAGAAGATTTTGATGCTGTTTTAGTTACTAGAGTATACAAGCAAGAAAAAACAAAAACCGCAGCAAGAGTTTTTAGTGATTTAACTACCTTATGGAGCAGTTTTCTAACAGATACACCTAAAAATACAATTGAAGACGATAAAAATCAAGGTATCTATGAAACATATCATGTATATTCATCCTTATACTGTAGTTGTGGAGATGGCGAAGAATGGAAATCCATTTGGCGCGCATACATTGATGTAAAAGAACCTAAAAAGGATATGGATTCAATTATTAATGATGGTGTGAAAAAGTATAACAAAACCTTCATTAAAGCGCTAAAACAACAAAATTTACTACAAATTAATTAATGGATTATATAGATTATTATAAAGTATTGGGAGTTTCTAAAGACGCTACCGATAAAGACATAAAAAAAGCCTACCGCAAATTAGCACGAAAATATCATCCAGATGTGAACCCTAATGATGTTGAGACTGAAAAAAAGTTCAAAGATATTAATGAGGCTAATGAAGTCTTAAGTAACCCAGAAAACCGTAAAAAGTACGACCAGTACGGTGAAAACTGGAAACACGCTGAAGAATTTGAAAAAGCAAAGCAGCAGCAACGACAACAACACCATTACAGTGGTCAACAGTATCAAGGAAGGAGCTTTACACAAGAAGATTTTGAAGGTGGAGATTTTTCAGATTTCTTTAGTTCAATGTTTGGTGGAGCTGGTGGTGGTCGCTCTCAAAATGTAAAATATAGAGGACAAGATTTTAATGCAGAATTACATCTCGACTTAAAAGATGTGTATGAGAGTAATAAGCGAACACTTAATGTAAACGGAAAAAATATTCGTATTACCATACCTGCAGGAGTAGAAAATGGTCAGACGATAAAAATAAAAGGTCACGGTAGTCTTGGAGCTAATGGTGGCCCCAAAGGCGATTTGTACATCACATTTGTAATCAATAATACCACAGCATTTAAACGTGATAAAACCAATCTTTATAAAAATGTGAATGTAGATTTATACACTGCTATTTTAGGTGGCGAAATAACTGTGGATACTTTTAACGGTAAAGTCAAATTGAAAATTAAACCAGAAACCCAAAACGGTACTAAAGTAAAATTAAAAGGAAAAGGCTTCCCAGTTTATAAAAAAGAAGGACAGTTTGGTGATTTATATATTACATTTACCGTTAATATGCCAAAGAATCTTTCTGAAGAAGAAAAGGAATTGTTTAAAAAATTAGCAGCATTAAAAAAATAACCGATGAGCACAAAAAATCTAATATCAATAAAAGAGCTCTGTGCCAGTCATAACATAGAACAAGAATACATCATTTCACTAGAAGAATTTGGTTTTATTACTATTGAAAAAAGTGAATTTATCGCATTTGAAACATTGCCGAAAGTGGAGAAAATATTTCGTTTTCATCAAGAAATGAATATTAATTTTGAAGGCATTGATGTGATTCTAAATTTATTGGAACGCGTAGAAAATATGTCTTTAGAAATGAACCAGTTGAGAAATCGATTGGGTTTGTATGAAGATTAGTTTATTTTAAAAACACTTAGGACTACATAGTTTGTGTTACAACATTAAACTATCAGTTAACACTATGCTTTCAAGTAATTTTTTATTATCTAAAATGTAATCATGTAGTTGTTGAATTTCTTGTTTACTAGCGTGGGTTTTTTGAGACCGTTTTCGTTGTACCTTTTTTGCAGAAGTTTCTAACGATTGTAATAAAGCCAATTGACTTTTTATTAAGTGGTCATAGAAACTGCGATACCCTTCTCTTATTTTATATTGAATATCGGCTGCGCTATTGGCAGCATTAGAAAGTATAAGGGATGCTATGGATTTTACAAGCTGTTTTCTTTGGGCTTCTAACCTCCATTTTTTAAAAAATACTTTGTTCGAATGATGGTCGTTTTGGGGCTTGGAAGAATGTGGAGCAACTTTTCTGAAATAAAAACTAGAATAGGTATTTAAATCAAATTCATCCACCCAATGGCTCACTTCTATGTCTTCATTCAATACAGAACCACTCATTAATTTTTGAAGAAATTGCCCCGATTGGTTGAGGTCTTCTTCGATTTGTTTTTTAAAATGAATGATAATTTGCTGTTCAACTTCTTCTTTTTTTTGCTGAAATGCAACCAAAATTTTTGTTCCTACATTGCTTAAAACAAAGTCATATCCCTTGTTGTCTATTTGTTGTAGGGTCGCTGTTTTTTCATTTTCTAATGGTGAAACATACTTTGAAACCAATTCTTTCCTGAATGTTTCAAATAGGGTATGCGTTTGTTGTTGTAAATTTTTAATGCGTCCTTCTAGCTGAAAGAAATAATCTTCTCTTTTTTCCTTTAAAATACTACTGTGCGTACGCATCGTAGCAATAGCAGCGTCTAGCTCTTCTAATGGAAGTTGTAAAC
>NZ_JBSHNS010000421.1:0-28855 GCF_053601635.1 Pontimicrobium sp. MEBiC01747 | reverse complement strand
CTTCAAGGTTATCTTTTAACTTCTTGTTAAACTTCTGCATCATTTCTTCTTGTTGTTTCTGACGCTTTAAAAAGTTTTCAAATTTCTTTTTATCGTTAAAATTTAATTCTGATTTTTCTTTTTGTGTTTTAGAGAGTTCTTCTAATTCTTTTTGTTGTTTGTCGAATTTTTCCAAAGATTTATTTAAATCTTGAATGGTTTCATTTTGTTCTTGTAGTTGTTTTTGCTCCTCTTCTTCTTTGGTTCTTTTTCTGTATGTAAATACTGTACTCTTTGTGCTTTTATTTTTTCCTACAGCGTCATTGTCAAATACTTCAAAATACAAATCGTAAGCAATGCCTTCTTTTATATCTAAGTCATTTGGAAAAGCACTTATAAATTCTGAAAAAGTAGCTTTAGAAATTTCTATTGGTTGGTATTGTTTTTTTGTATCGTTGTCACTTGGGTAATAGACTAACTGTAATTTAGATAATCCATAGTCGTCATTTACTTGTCCGAAAAAATATAGTGATTGTTGATCGAGCGAGTCTATTTTAGTTTTTAAGCTTAATTCTGGGTATTCGTCTCTTATTACCGATATATTAAACGCCAAATTCTCGTAATCTTTAAGGTTTCTATTACTTGTGCTAAGACTATAATCTAAATTATTATAAACGCGCTTAGACGCTTTAAAATCGTCTTTAGATTCATTATTAAATATTATTGTATCTTTAGAATATAAATAAACTTTGTCTGTTGCTTTTGTTTTTAGTTTCCATGTAATGTTTGTTCCATGTGGAACAACTGCACTCCCTGTACTTTTTAAAACTTCATCTCGCTTTTTGGTGTAACTTGGGTAATCTAGTAACATTTCAAAACTTAGCAAAGTTGGCACTTCTACTACACTCAACGTGTAAGGTTTAGAGGTTACATTATTTGCAGAAAGTTTAAATGTAATGTCCTTTTTGGGCTGCTCAAAAACATACTCGAATGTTCCAGCGCCTCGTTGCTGTAAAAAATAGGTTTCATTATTAAATGTTATTTGGGCGTTTTCTGGTACTACTTCTCCTGCTGTTTTTACTATTAATCTAAATTCTTTGTTTTCTAGAGCTTGTAAGTTTTCATTTATTACAAAAAATTGAAATGGTGCTGGTGGCTCATAAGCTGTTTGGTAATTTATTACACGTTGGTAACTATCACTAAACCAATTCATTTTACCAAAAACTGCTGTTATAATAATAATGAGTACTGGTATAGCAGCATATTTTAAATATTTAGCATTCTTCTTAAAATTAATGGCTAATTTAAATGGAATTGGTGTTAATTCTGCAGATTTCTGGTCTATACTTGCTGCAAGTAACTCTGAGTTAGATTCTTCTGCATTTAACTGGAGTACATTAAGTAATTTATCGTTTACTTCTGGGAAATGATTTCCTATTAGTTTTGAAGCATCTTCATAATTTATTCCTTTTTTTAGTTTGAATAGTTTTGCTAATGGAATAGCAATAAATTTGTAAAATAAACCGATCTCTACAGCTACAAACAACCAAAATAAAATGGTTCTTGCTGTAGTGTTTAACCAAAGTGCAGATTCTACAAGTAGTGTAATTAGGAAATAGAGTAACCCAATACTAAAAAATAAAATAGCGCCTTTTATGAGCTCATTGGTATAGTATTTTTTAATAAACTGTTCTAGTTTACTTTGTATGTTTTTAAAGCTATTCAAAATTTCTAGTTTTTAACTCTCTAAAATACAATTTTGATTTTTAAGGTTTTACTTTTTAACAACTTTTTAAACAGCAGGGTTAAATAACCTAAATAAAATTGACCTCATAACGCTTTAAAAAGGAGGAATACACTGCGTATAAAAATTAAGTTCCAAGATAACTTTGCCTGCTGTAAAAATGGTATAAGCCGAACAGCCAAAACAATAAAGTAGGCGTTATTTAATTAATTTAATCATGAGAAAAAATCAACTATTCTTTTATCTGGCATTGATAATGTCTGTAATTACAACTCAAGGACAAGATAATAATTGTCCAAACAATTTATTAACAAATGGAGATTTCAGTACAGCAACTTGCGGTGGGGACTCTGCATTTCAAAGCAACTGTGTAACTAACTGGGTTAGATCTAGTGGCTCTCCATCTTTACATGGCTACCCTACTAATGCTTATGCATGGCTATGGTCGCATGCAGGTGGCGGAGAGTCTATTGCTGGTAGTATTAACTTTACAGCAAATACAACTTATACTATTTCCTTTAGAATAAAAACTGATGGTGTTAATGCTGATTGCACAGAAAACATAGCTACTAATTCTCAAGTGTTTATAGTTGCAACAAATAATGCAGGTGCAGTGACAGCTACACCTACAGGTGATATTATACTAAACCAACCAGCATCTGCTTCATTAAATAACTGGACCAGTATAACGACTACATTTACTCCTACAGCAAACTACTCGCAATTGTGGGTTTACCCTTTTAAACAAGTTTCCGATGGTTGTCAAGTAAATTTAACCATAGACGATATTTGTATAACTTTAGCTCCAAATAACCAAGGTGCATACTGCTGCGAAGGAGAGAATTTAGTAGATAATGGAAATTTTGAGTCTACTAATACAAGTTTTTCTAGTGATTATACTAATGATGCATCATTATTTCCTGGAGCTTACAACATAGATAATAATGCAACACTTTTTGGAGCTACTATAAACGATCACTCTTTTTGTTCAGATTCTACACAATATGCAAATAATAGTCAATTTTTATTGGTTAACGGAAAGACTACACAGTCTGCAGGAACTTTTGCTACGGTATGGGAACAAACAATAAATACAGATCCTGAAAAAAATTACAAGCTTTGTGCAAATTTTAAAAATATGCCGCAGTGTACTTTTGATATTTTACCTGAAATTCAGTTTGAAATTAATGGACAACTTTACGGTTGGGAAAAAATAAATACAGATCCTACAAATCCTTGCGATTGGTTACAGATTACTGAATGCTTTACAGGGGAAAGTGATGTAACTACTATTAAAATTCTTTTAAAAGAAGATGGTTTGGGTGATGGAAATGACTTAGCTATAGATGATATTTCTGTACAACAAAAATTAGATCAAAACTTAAGTTTAACTATCCAAAATCAAGGGAATCCACAGCAAATAACTGGTTCTATAAATACAATAGATATCGTGGATGATGCTTTGCTTACTGAAGGTTCTTGTTTTAATAATGATGATGATAACAAGTACTATTGGTTCGTTTACGAGTTGGCATCATTCCCTTTTAATGCGCCAATAGATTTTGTAAATATGGCTCCAAATTCGTTTTCGTGGTCTAGCAATATAGGTGGTTTTAGCAGCCAATTACCAACATCGGCAAACCCAACTTGGGATTTAACCACAACGTTTCCTAATTATACTTTTGAAAACAATAAATTGTATGTTATTGGTATGTATGTTCCATCTTGTTGCGATAGTTGTTATGATGAGGCTTGGTCTTATCAACTAACCTTAAACGGTTTTAAAAACTCAGACAGTAATTTAGATACCGTATTTACAACAGAGGTTAAAGAACATATAAAGGCTTTATTTAAATCTTTTGATGGAGCTGAAAATATAAATACGATAGAGAACTCTTTATCTATTTATCCAAATCCTGTAGGGAGTATTTTAAACATAAATACCCAAGAAACTATAGAGTCCTATGAAATTTATGATTTATTAGGTAAAAAAATACAGAGCAACACTATTAGTGAAAATAAAATAGATGTTTCTAATTTAAATGCAAGTCTATATATATTGCATGTTAAGACTACAACAAATAAAAGCCATTCTATAAAATTTATTAAGCAATAAGTTTTAGTATACCTTTTTAATAAAACCTTTAAGTATTTTAATATTTAAAGGTTTTATTTTATTTTTAGGTATAATGAAAGATTTAAAATACATAGCAGCTTTTACAATTCCTTTAACTGCTTTTATAGGTCTGTATTTTAAAGGTTATTTTAGCTTTTTAACACCTGTTTACGCTTTTGTAATTATTCCTTTTTTAGAATTATTATTACCTGTAGATACTAAAAACCTAGACACGAAATCTGTAGATATAAAACTAAAACAGAATTTTTTTGATTGGTTGTTATATTTAAATTTACCTATCGTTTTTAGCCTAATTGTTTTAAGCTTATATGTCGTTACAAATAGCTCACTTACTATATACGAACTTATCGGTTTAACATTTTCATTAGGAATAGTTTTAGGCACTAATGGAATAAATGTTGCGCACGAACTAGGCCACAGACAAAAAACAAACGAACGTTTTATAGGTAAAGCATTATTACTGCCCTCTTTTTACATGCATTTTTATATTGAGCATAATTTTGGACACCATTTACATGCAGCTACTCCTGAAGATCCCGCTACGGCTCGTTACAATCAAACAGTATATTCCTTTTGGCTAACCTCAACAACACGACAATATTTTAATGCTTGGTCCATACAAAAAAGACTTTTAAA
Organism: Pontimicrobium sp. MEBiC01747; assembly: GCF_053601635.1. NCBI lineage: Bacteria > Pseudomonadati > Bacteroidota > Flavobacteriia > Flavobacteriales > Flavobacteriaceae > Pontimicrobium > Pontimicrobium sp. MEBiC01747. The sequence goes on along the minus strand of NZ_JBSHNS010000421.1, from coordinate 24,359 downwards.
AAATAAAAACACTTCCTTTTTTAGTGTTAATAATGATATGCTTTGGTATACGTTATTTCAAATAATGTACTTAGTAATCGTATTTACAGTATTTGGAGAAACAGGAGTTTTATTTTCTATTTTTTCAGGTATTGGAGGCTTTATTCTTTTAGAAACTGTAAATTATATAGAACATTATGGTTTATTAAGACATAAAACAAAATCTGGACGTTACGAGCGTGTAAAAGAAATACACTCTTGGAACTCAAACCATGTTGTTGGCCGTATTGTTTTATATGAATTAACAAGACATAGCGATCATCATTATAAATCTTCAAAAAAATATCAAATTTTAGACTGTCATGACGAGAGCCCACAAATGCCTTGTGGTTACCCAACAGCTATGGTTTTAGCTTTAATTCCGCCACTTTGGTTTTACGTAATGAATAAACGAATTCCTAAATCCATGATTATAGATTAAAAACTTAACCTGTTTTTATAAATCAAGTCTGTTTCACCTTTCATCTTTAGTCTTATCAAAGTATCTTTGCTGTTATTAAAAACACAGATAATGTCTAAAAATGTTAGGGTGCGTTTTGCACCAAGTCCAACTGGACCTTTACATATTGGTGGTGTACGTACAGCACTATTCAACTATTTATTTGCTAAAAAACATAATGGTACTTTTGTTTTAAGAATAGAAGATACAGATCAAAATCGTTATGTTGAGGGTGCAGAAAATTATATAATTAATGCGTTAAACTGGTGTAATATTCCTTTTGATGAAGGTCCTGGAAAAAATGAAACTTTTGGTCCATACAGACAAAGTGAGCGTAAGCATTTATATAAACAATATGCAGATAAATTAATTGCTTCTGGTAATGCATATTATGCTTTTGATACTGCAGATGAATTAGATTTTCATAGAAAAGACCATGAATCTAATGGTAAAACATTTATTTATAACTGGCATAATAGATTAAAATTAAATAACTCATTATCTCTTTCTACAGAAGAAACTAAAGCTAAATTAGAGGCTGGAGATCATTATGTTATTCGTTTTAAATCTCCTCAAGATGAAACATTACATCTAAAAGATATTATTAGAGGTGATATTAAAATCGACACTAATGTTTTAGATGATAAGGTTTTATTTAAAAGCGATGGTATGCCAACTTATCATTTAGCTAATATTGTAGACGACCACTTAATGGAAATTTCTCATGTAATCCGTGGAGAGGAATGGTTGCCATCTTTAGCTTTACATATACAATTATATACTGCTTTTGGCTGGGAAGCTCCAGAATTTGCACACTTACCATTAATTTTAAAACCTACAGGAAAAGGTAAATTAAGCAAACGTGATGGTGATAAATTAGGCTTTCCTGTGTTTCCTTTAGAGTGGAAAGATCCTAAAGAAAGTGCTATTTCAACGGGTTATAAGGAAGAAGGTTATTTTGCAGATGCAGTAGTTAATTTTTTAGCCTTTTTAGGTTGGAACCCAGGTACTGAGCAAGAACTTTTTAGCCTAGAAGAATTAATTTCTGCTTTCGATTTAGATCGTGTAAATAAAGCTGGTGCTCGTTTTGATCCAGATAAAATAAAGTGGTTTAATCACCACTATATGCAAGAGCAAAATAATGAAGCTTTAGCTGAAGCTTTCAAAGCTAAGTATTCTGAATTAAACGATATTGATGTTAATTATATTGCTATGGTTGTTGATTTAATTAAAGAACGTGCAACCTTTGTAAGCGACTTTTGGCAATTAAGCAGTTATTTCTTTGTTGCTCCAGAAAACTACGATGAAAAAGCTTCTAAAAAAGCTTTTAAAGATGGTACTAAAGAGATCTTAACATCTGTAATATCTATAGTCTCAAATATTTCTGATTTTGAAGTAGAAATGCTTCAAAAAGAAGTAAAAGGTTGGATAACTGGAAACGACATTGGTTTTGGTAAAGTAATGATGCCTTTACGATTAGCTTTAGTAGGTGCTTTACAAGGACCCGATGTTTTTGATATTATGTATATGATAGGCAAAGGTGAAACCATTAAACGTTTAGAAAAAGTAATTGGTATATTATAAACTTTTTTTAAAGTATATAAAACAAAAAAGCGACCTAATGGTCGCTTTTTTTATGTTTAATATGTATTAAAACATTATAGTTTTATAAACTTTAATACTTTATCGTATCCTTTAAATTTAATAAAATACGTTCCTGTAGAAAGGTTAGTAACATCTATTGTATTAGATGAGCTATTTACAGATTGTTGTTTCATATTTTGTCCTAACATATTATATACATTAACATCATACTCTTGCGTAATGTTCTTTAATGTAATCATACCATTTGTTGGGTTAGGATAAATAGAGATATTATTTGCTGCAAATTCGTCTACACTTAATACACAAGTGTAAGCAGGCAAAGTATAACCTCTTGCTTCAAATCTAGCAGTTATAGCATCTATTTCTACACAAGTATATCCCATATCTATAGCAGCTTGTCTAACAGCTGTTGCTGCTTGTTCATGGTTAGTACCACTATTTGTCATACCTAATCCTTCTAAAAAGGCTTTATCTGTTTTCTCACGTCCTATAATTTCCCAGATTTCCATTAATGAACTTGCCCAGATTTGTCCTTCTGCATGAATACCTCCTCCAAGTCCTCCTGGATAAAGATTTGGATATACAGTAGATCGTCCTGGCCAACAAGTATTGTGTCCATCCCAACCAAATACCCAGTTGTAAGCAGCATCTGTAGATGACCATTGTCCTAAACTTCTCTTGTAAGAGTTTGCCCAGTAGTCTCCACAACCTTCACTTAAACCGTTTACTTGAGATAAACCACCATTAGTAATCCAATCGTGTAATCCATGTCCTAATTCGTGAAGGATAACATCTGCATCCTCTCCATCATCAACACATCCTTCTCCAAAAACTAAAGTTCCTGAAGTATAGAAAGAGTTATCTGCTCCTCCTGCTCCATGTGGATCAAAACGAATTACGCCTCCATTTTGTGGTGGTGCTAAAGATATTCCTAAATCATTATTAATGTAACGCATACTTTTATCTGTATGGTAATAAACGTTTACAGCTTCGAAACCATCTTCAAATCTATTAAACTCAAAGTTGTTAGATGCTTGTACAAATAAACCTTTGTTAGGTGAGTCTAACTCAGCAATTTGTGTGTAAGGCCCTTTTAGTGTATAATTTCCTCCAGCAAATTCTATATCTAATAATGTAACTGAAGTTCTAGCTGCATCTAAAGCAGCGTTTGTAGCGTCGTTTCCGTCTACATATTGACCTCCGTAAGCACTTGTTGTAGCTGTTAAAGGGTCTGTCTCAAAAACAAAACCTGTTCCTGTTGCCATTACTGCTGCTTCAGAATTAGTTTTTGCTTCTTTTTTATTTTTCCCTTTCTTTTTATCCTTATCGTGATCGTGCTTGTAGTAAATAGCAACATCTTTAGAGCTTAAAATAGCTCCTGTTTGTGCATCTACCATAACTTCCCAAGCTCCTGTTTTAGAATAAGCTTGAATATAAACTCTGTAAACTAGTTTTGTTTCTCCTTGCTTATTATAAACGTAAAGTTTATTTGTATTATCTATAACATCTGAAGATGCTACATTTAAATTAGTTTTAGCCAATTCTAAGGCTTCATTTACAGTAAGAGAAGGTACTGTATTTATAGCAGCTATAGTTCTATCATAAGTACTAGCGTGATAAGTAACCACATCATTATTAGAGACGTGAATTGTAACTTCTGCACCAAATACTTGTACTCCATTTAACATTTGATAATAACGGAACGTTTCACCAGATAAACCAGCTCTGCTAAACAGCATTTCGAAGTCGTGTGTTGGCTGAACGCCTAACATGTCTTTATTTTTAGTTAGCCAATTCAAAGCTACATCTTGTTTACTCATTTGAGCAGATGTAAACTGTGAAATACTAAAAAATAAAGCAAACAATAATAGTAGTTTTTGTTTCATTTTAGTTGTTTTTTATATTAATTAATTCTTTAATATAAACAACATTAGGCAACAAAACCCTACTTTACCTTATATTTTTTATGGTTTTATAGTTAAAATGTTATCATTGCAGTAAGGGCAATCATAGATTGTGTCCCTTTAAATTTGGCATTATTATCACCAATATTAAGGTCTTGATTATTTAATTTACTAAAGATATTAGTAAAGCCATAAATATATTGTGCTTTTACTCTAAAATGACTTAAACCTGCACTTAAACCTATCGCTCCATTAAAGTTTACATTTGAAATATCTGATATGTCTTCTGCTTTCAAATTATTATAACCAGATATAAAATAATTTTCTTGAGACTTATCTACAAGTTCTAGTTTACTATTATATTGTAATACTGGTCCTGCATCTAGTGTAACAAAATCGTCTACTAATTTTATGTGGAATAAAAATACTAATTGTGCTTTAAATATTTTATACTCTATTTCTTGTTGTGTAACATCTACAGGATTAGTACGCCCCATTATACCAAACTTATTTTCAGATAATTGCATGCCATAACTAACGCCGTACCATCTATGAGGAAGAGATACGGTAGCAGACATCCCTCCTATCCAACCTTCTCCTTTAGTTGTTTCAAAGTTATCTGTAATTATCTCATATTGTGTAATCCCACCAGATAGGCCAAATCCATTTTTTATATCATAACTTTTACGTTGTGCAAAAGAATTTGTAACAAAACCTAGTGTTAGTACTACTAATAAGATAAATTGTATTTTTTTCATATTAAATTTAAGGGATTTTTGCGCAAATATAACTTAATTTAGTATTCAATTATTTTCTAACCATTTAAAAAAAGTATTATGCCTGTATTATTAATTGTATTATCTATTTTCGGATTACTTCTATTTATATCCGCATTTTTCATTGTAAAACAACAAACAGCAGTAATTATAGAACGTTTTGGTAGGTTTTTAAGTATTCGTCAATCTGGTTTACAATTAAAAATCCCATTAGTAGACCGCATAGCTGGTCGATTAAGCTTGAAAATTCAACAGCTAGATGTTATTATTGAAACTAAAACTTTAGATGATGTTTTTGTTCGTTTAAAAGTTTCTGTACAATATAAAGTAATAAAAGATAAGGTTTACGACGCATTCTATAAATTAGATTATCCTCATGATCAAATTACTTCCTATGTATTCGATGTTGTTCGTGCCGAAGTACCAAAAATGAAATTAGATGATGTTTTTGTTAAAAAAGATGATATTGCAATTGCTGTAAAATCTGAGCTTAATGAAGCGATGATGGAATATGGTTATGATATTATAAAAACTTTAGTTACCGATATTGATCCAGATCAACAAGTAAAAGAAGCTATGAATAGAATTAATGCTGCAGAGCGTGAAAAAGTTGCTGCACAATTTGAAGGAGATGCACAACGTATTTTAATTGTAGAAAAGGCAAAAGCTGAAGCAGAAAGTAAACGTTTACAAGGACAAGGTATTGCAGATCAACGTCGTGAAATTGCACGTGGATTAGAGGAATCTGTAGAAGTATTAAATAAAGTTGGTATTAACTCTCAAGAAGCTTCTGCTTTAATAGTAGTAACACAACACTACGATACTTTACAATCTATAGGTGGAGAGACTAATAGTAATTTAATTTTACTACCTAATTCACCACAAGCTGGAAGTAATATGCTAAATGACATGGTTGCTAGTTTTTCTGCTAGTAATGAAATTGGAGAGGCTATGAAAGAAGCTAAAAAAAATAAAAAATTAAGTAAAGAATAGGTGTATGCTTTAAACTTGATAAAAAAACAGTTTTAAAATTAATTTTAAAACTGTTTTTTTATTTAAAAGGATTTCTTTCTGTCCATTTTCTAACTGGGTTTAAATACTTAACTATAAATTTTAAAACTGTATTAGCTATAAAGTTATTAGTATGTTTCATGTAAATATGCATTCTATTGGGCTTAGCTCCTACTGAGCTTTTTATTTCCATTGCTGTTCTAGCATACACAATAGTTTTAAATTTATATTCTATTGCAAAACAAGCCATATCGTACAGCATGTTTAAATACATTTGATGCTTCTGTTGTATTATTTTATTGTATCCTAAAAAGTATGTTTCTAATGTATTATAATTTAAAATAAGGGTATAAAAACCAACTATTTCATCGTTTAAAAAATAGCCGAAAACTTTAAAATTAGATTTCAACTCTTTTTTTAAAGTGTAAAAATGATTCTTAGATAAAACAAAAGAATTCACTCTTGCATTATCTGAAACATTTTTATACAGCACATATAGTTCTTTTTCGTACTGCTTAATTGCATCTATACTTAACTCTTTACACTCAATTCCATTGCTCTTTTTTCTAGCTGTTTTATAACGTTTTTTATACTTTTTGGTATAAGATGCTATTAAGTGTTCTGCTGTTTCCCAATCTGCTTTAATTGGTAATAGCATATTTGGTTGCACTTGTACTTTATATAATTTATTTGTTTTAAATAATTCTACTTGTTTATGAATAGGATCTGTTTCAAAATAATCTTTAAAAGCTATAATTCTTACTTTCTTATTATAATCTTCTTTTATTTGTTTTTGTAGTGTTTTTAAGGCTTTAAAAATTGTTTTAAGATAGTCTTGATATGATATCTCTTCTTCTATAAAAAATAAGCTATGTTGCCCTGTGTGCATTAAATTTCCTATAACTAAAGCATTCCCTCTAACAATTTTTGAAACTACACGTTTTGCTAACTGCTTAAAGCTATTAGATGATGTATTTCTAAAAATATCATCTAAATACATTTCTACACGTTGTATAATAACTATGCCTACTAGCTTTTCTTTTTTAAAAATGCCTAAATAATATGGAAAGATATTTTTAGGTGATGATAATTCTAAAGCACTTAAAAATGAGCGTTTTAAAAAAATATCTTTAGTAGGTAAAGCATCCCAAGAATCGGGTAGTGCTTTTGTTGTTTTATAAATTTTAAAGTCTATCAATTACAGTAAATAAAAAAAGAAGCTACTTAAAAGTCTTACAATATAACTTTATATTACATTAATAATACAAAATTTAAGACTTTTAAATAGCTATTTTAATAATAATTAAGCAACTTTACACTATACCCAACCACATACAATTGCTCCCATTGCAGCTAAAGAAACAATCCAATAACCAGAATTAATAAATATATATTTCCAGCTTCTTCGTTCAAATAATGCATTAATTGCTATTACTGGGAAAAATAAAAATACTCCTGCTAAAACACCATGAAATGCGCCGTGTTTATAAGTTCTAAAGGCATCTTTATATTCTTCCATAAAAGCGAAATAAGAAGAGGTTACTTCTAAATCTTCAGGTTTCCCTCCTATCATTCCAAATGCTCCAATTTGATGAATTACTAATGTTTGCGCAAAAAATGCTAATAAAAAAGATAATACTAATGTAACTCCAAAAATAACAAGCATATTTCCTCCTTTTAATTGTTCTTCTGTTAATCCAGAAGCTTTCATCCAAGCATTTCCAAAAACTTTTGGGTTGTACCATACAAACCCTATTATAATTGGCACTATGGCTGCAACTATAATGGCATAAATATTAGGTTCCATAATTTAAGATTGTATTAAGTTAGTCTTTTCAATGTACAAAAAAACCTTAAAAGAAATCTCTTTTAAGGTTTTTAATTTATGTAATAAGCTTATTTATATCGCTTTAGCTTCTAATACTAATAGTTCATTTTTATCTTCTAGTGCTTTTGTTATAAATGCATTTATAGCATCGTTTTTATTAAGTCCGTTTTTTAATAAAATACTTAAAGTAAGCATAACCGCTATACGTGTTCCAACTTTTTTAACAGCTGTGTCAAATAAAGGTTCTAGTTCATCATAATTTACATTTTTTGCTAACTCAAGAATTTCTGCTTTTACCTTTTGCTGCTTTTCTTCTGGTAAATTAGTGTACTTTTTACCTAATTGTTTTATAACATCTATCGCTTTACGTTGCGATTGCTGTTGTTGTGGTTTTTGATTATTATTATTATTTTCTTTTGGTTTTACTTTAGCCCAAGAATCTTTTAATCCTACTGTTTTATTAAATACTAAATGGTTTTTGGTTGTATCCTTATCTACGTTAAAGTATCCTATTCTTTGAAACTGAAATTGCTCTCCTACCTTAGCAGTTGTTAAACTTGGTTCTATAAAGGCTTCTATAACTTTTAAAGAGTTTGGATTTATAAATTCCATAAAACTCTTATCTCCATGACTGTCTGGAGCTTCATCACTAAATAAACGATCATACTCCCTAACCTCAGCTTTAATAACATGTTGTTTAGATACCCAATGTAGGGTTCCTTTTACTTTTCTTAAACTTGCTTCTGTACCACTACCGCTTAGAGTTTCTGGGTCGTATGTACAATGAATTTCAGTAATATTTCCTTGAGCATCTTTTACAACACTTTCTCCTTTTATTATGTAAGCATTTTTAAGTCTTACTTCTTTTCCTAATGTTAGTCTAAAGAATTTATTACCGGCTTCTTCTTTAAAGTCTTCTCTTTCTATAAATAAGGTTTTAGAGAATGGTACTTTTCTAGAACCTGCATTTACATCTTCTGGATTATTTTCTGCTTCAAACCACTCTTCTTTATCTTCTGGGTAATTTGTAATTACTAGTTTTATTGGGTTTAAAACAGCCATTACTCGTGCTGCTTTTTTATTTAAGTCTTCGCGTACACAAAATTCTAGTAAAGAGACTTCTATAACATTTTCACGCTTAGCTACTCCTACAGTTTCTACAAATTTTCTAATAGATGCTGGTGTGTATCCTCTACGGCGTAAACCAGATATTGTAGGCATTCTTGGATCGTCCCACCCCGATACAATACCATCTTCTACTAGTTTTAAAAGTTTACGTTTACTCATTATAGTATAACTTAAGTTTAAACGAGCAAATTCTCGTTGCTTAGGTCTTAACTTATCTGTAACTACTACTTGGTCTAAAAACCAATCGTAAAGCTCTCTGTGTGGCTTAAATTCTAGTGAACATAATGAGTGCGATATTTGTTCTATATAATCACTTTCTCCATGTGTCCAGTCGTACATTGGATAAATACACCAATCGTTTGCAGTACGGTGATGATGTGCTTTTAAAATACGATACATTATAGGGTCTCGCATTAACATGTTTGGATGTTGCATGTTTATTTTTGCACGTAAAATATGCTCACCTTCATTGAATTCTCCGTTTTTCATTCTTTCAAATAAATCCAGATTTTCTTCAATTGTTCTGTTTCTATATGGTCCATCTACACCTGGTTGTGTTGGTGTTCCTTTTTGTTCTGCCATAGCTTCGCTAGTTTGCGAATCTACATAGGCTTTTCCCTCTTTTATTAATTGTATTGCCCAATCGTAAAGGGTTTGAAAATAATCTGAAGAGTAACATTCTTCTGCCCACTGATAACCTAACCAATTAATATCCTCTTTTATAGCATCTACATATTCCTGCTCTTCTTTAGAGGGGTTAGTATCATCAAACCTAAGGTTTACTGGTGCATTATAACGTTCTCCTAAACCAAAACTAATACCTATAGCTTTAGTATGGCCTATGTGTAAATAACCATTAGGCTCTGGTGGAAATCTAAAACGTAAGTTGTTTTTAGATAATCCGTTCGTTAAGTCTTCTTCTATGATATGCTCTATAAAGTTGAGCGATTTTGTTTCTTCAGACATTATATTGAATTAAAGCACAAATTTATAGAAATAAAGCGAGATATAAATAGAAAAAACCTTTCCATAAACTAGAAAGGCTTAATGTAAATATAAGGGGTTCTATATTCGTTTTTATAAAACTTATTTTTATAGTATTTTTTTGTTGTAACATATAATTTATAGCAGCTTTTATATGTACATCTTCTCCTGGAGAAACTTGTGTTGTTATTGGTAACAACTTATTTATATGGAATGATACTTTTAAAAGATTGAAATGATGTATTATATTTATTTCAACGAAGTGTTACTGTTATTAATATTTTATGGTTACTTGTTTTTTTACTATAAAAAAAGCTTGTTTAGTAATTTATTGTCTGTAAGTACCATCTGGTAATATTGTTGGAAACTTGTATTGCGAATCTGTTAATAAACTGTATACTGCTGTATCTGTGCTTTGTACTAATGCGTTTGTATTTAAATCCCACTCTTGACTAATTTCACCTAATCGGTTTTCTTGTGCTCCTAAAATAGAGGTCATTGCCCAGTATATATATTCTGTAGTCATACAATTATAATTGCAAGTAGCATCATCGTATGTATACCATGCTCCTTCTGGATATGGATTAGGTATTGTTGTAAAGTTTCCTCCTCTTGCTGTATCCATTGCATTGCTTAATGAAGTTTCTGCATCTTCTCCAAAAACAGTAGGATAGGCACTTGCATAACCGGCATGTGTAATTATGTGCCATACTTCTTCTAAAGTGGCATCAAACGGCCCTGTATGTCCATTTGTATGCCATGCTGGAATGGTTTCGTCATTTCCTAGATCTTGGCCCTCTGCTCCTGCTGGTGGTTCTATATTTTCTATATCACTTTCTTTTTTCCATAGAAATAAAAAGGCATTATTATCTTTCATAGCTGTTAAAACAGCCAAATTATCTACTGTACCATTTTCATCATTATCTAAGTATTGAGCCATTATGTTAGCTGCATGTAACAGCTTAGTATCTTCTACTGCTGTTACTGCATATATAGGAATGCCAAAAACCTCAACTTTTCTGTTAAATGCTGTGTAACCAGCATCGGAATTTGCAACTATAGTAAAATTAGGGTCATTACCAGAATTTATTTGTACTGGTGTGGTTGGTATTGTAGGGCTATCGTCTTTTGAGCAAGAGGCACAATTTAATGAGATTATTGATGTTGCAATCAATAAAAATGAATTTACTTTTTTCATAGTTTTTTTGAGCTTTTAAAATTATTTATACTGTGTTTACAGCAAAATAACGACCTGCTCTAAGAATTATGCGACTGTAAGAGTCCGACTGCTTCTATTCGGACGTTTTTAAAGACATTTCGTACTGTTTTGGAGTAATACCTTCCACTGCTTTAAATGCTGTATAAAATGTTGATTTAGAAGAAAATCCTGCTTCTTCTGCTAAGCCTGATATGGAAAATTGCTTTGCTTTTGGCGATGCTAGTAGTTTTTTAAATTCTGCTACTCTAAAACCATTAATAAATTGATAAAAATTAGTTTTAGAGTGTTCGTTTATAAGTTTTGATAGTTCTTTTTCTTTGATTTCTAAAATAGCAGAAAGGTTTCGCAAATTTAATGCCCTATTTGTATATAGTTTTTCTGTTTCTATTCTTGTTTTTATTTTAATGTATTCTTTTTTACTTTCTTCGTAAAGTATATCTATTTTATCTTCTATATTGTCATCTTCTTTTTTAGAAAGGATAAATAGTTTGTTTTTAAATATTTCCGATTGGGAAAATCCATTATACCCTATCCAATACACCATAAAAAAAGTAAGAATTGTAGATAAGCTTGCAAAGTATTCTATAATGTCTTCATTTTTAAAACTTATTATGTCTTCTACAATCCACAAAACATGAAAACCTAAATAAATAAACACTATGGTTTTAATCCATGAGAGTGTTTTATGCTCTAAGTCTGAGTAATAATTGCTTATATTATTTTTATGTTGTTTTAATGTGTTTAATATATAAACTAATAGAAATATGTTAAAAATATAATCGAATATTTCTAGCAAATTAATATCTATATTTAAATAATTAATACCGTTTATTACAACACCTGGAATACATAATAATAGATACCATTTTTTTAAAGTATTATTAATGGTTTGATTTACGTATAGAAATAAAAACAGAATGGTAAACAATCCTGTTATTGGAATATTAAAAACATCTTCTGAAATACTTTGAGTTAATACTCCTAATACTTCTATTGTTAAACTCCATAAAAATAATCCTAAAAAAAGGTTTGCTTTTTTATTTTCTGTTTTTACTGTTAAAAATAAAAAGCCTAACATTAATGCTGTTGCTAGTGTTAAAATATCTACAATAGAATCAATAGAAAGTTCTAAATTCATTAAAAGTATTTTTAGCAAAATACTATCTTTTTATAGAAACAGGCTTGTTAAATAAGCTTATTTATGTTGTATATGTCTATTTTTTACGACCTAGTTTATTATAAAACCTATTTTTATATAAATTAACTTTCATTATGGATATTAAACTTATTACACTTTTTGCAAGATTACTTACTGGTCTTATTTTCTTTTGGCAAGGCTTTGGTAAAGTTTTTAAAATGGGTGTAGAAACCATTTACAACGGTGGTTTTAAATCGTTCGAAGCCACTTTTCTGCCTACTTTTATTTTAAAATTCTCTGCTTATTTTACGTCTTATGGAGAGCTTATTTTTGGTGCTTTGCTTCTACTAGGGTTATTTAGAAAACAGGCATACTATGGGTTAGCTTTAATTTTATTAATTGTAACCTTTGGTCATGGACTGCAATCGCCTATATGGGATTTACAACATGTTTTTGTAAGAAGTGTATTTTTAATATTTTTAGCTATGACTTTTGGTAAAGATACGCTTTCTTTGGACCACATTTTAAAGAAAAATTAATACTCAACATATGGGAATTATAAAAGTAGAAAATATACGTGTATATGCTTATCATGGTTGCTTAAAAGAAGAAACTAAAATTGGTAGTGATTACCGTGTAGATGTAAAGGTTAAGGCCGATTTACAGAAAAGTGCTACTACAGACAACTTAAACGACACTGTAGATTATGTTCTTTTAAATAAAATTGTTGTTGAAGAAATGGCTATTCCTAGTGCTCTTTTAGAGCATGTTGCACAGCGTATTTTAGATCGTATTTTTACTGAGGGTAAATTAGTTAGCTTAGCAACGGTTACTGTAAGTAAAATTAATCCTCCTATTGGTGGCGATGTACAAATGGTAACCATAGAATTAAATAGAAAAAGAAAAAACAACGAGTAATAGTGTAAAACCGTAATTTTTTTTACATTTGCCTACTCGTTTAAATAAACATAAATGAGATTCCTGTTTCCACTAGGAATTTAGGGCGCCGTGGCCGAGTGGCTAGGCAGAGGTCTGCAAAACCTTGTACAGCGGTTCGAATCCGCTCGGCGCCTCTGAAAAAACCTTCAAGTTTACTTGGAGGTTTTTTTATACTCTAATTTTATAAAAAATTAATAGTAAAGTTGTGCAAAACCTTGTACAGCGGTTCGAATCCGCTCGGCACCTTCTTGGAGGTTTTTTTATGTTCTAAATTTTTATAAAAAATTGATAGTAAAGTTGTGTAGAACCTTGTACAACAGTTTTTAGCAGTATCTGCTTATTAAATATATTTCTAAGTTTCGATTGATATTTTTTGTCTTTCAATTTTAATAAAGCATACATCAAAAAAAAGGTTTTCTATTGAATAGTGCTTTAAAGATTAACCTATTTTGAATGTTTTTTACTTCAATATACCTAGTAAAAGGTATTGAACTCATTATGTCTTAAATATAATTTTGGTTTTATAATAAAAACCCTAACATAATGGATACTCAAGAACAGATTGAAAAACTAACAACAGCATTTGAAAACGACTTAAAAGCTCTAACAAATGAAATTTCTAAAGAAGTTTCTAATATTGAAGATGATAGCGAAATATTAGAAGATAACCAGAGTTTATTTTCTATAAAAAATGGAGATTATCAATATAATTTTGAATGGAAAGAAGTTTCTTTTCATCTTCCTATTCCAGAATTTTCCATGCGAGAAAAAAGAATTGTTTTTCATATACCAGAAGTAGTAATGAAAAATAAAGACATTAGTTTTAAAGTTCCTACAACTATTATGAAAGATAAAAAAATAGGAGAAAAACCAGAAACAACATGTAAGTGGAAAATAGGTTGGATTTTAGGTGTTAAGACAAAGAAATTACATTGCACTACAAAAATGACTCCCATAATTATTTCTGTTCCAGAAATTCATATGAAATTAAGAAAGATTGTTACAAAAATTCCTGAAATAACAATGAAAGAAAACGAAGTTATATTAGATCTTCCAGAGGTTGTTATTACTAATAAGCTTATAAAATTTAATACTTTAGTTATTACCGATATTAAATACGAACAATCTGAAGAAAATGTTGATGAAAGTAGTGAAGCTATAAATAACTCTCAAATAAAAATAAATGCCTTAACTACATCTTACGAAAACAAAATGTCTCATTTACAAGTAAAATACACTAATGAAGAATTTGACAAAGCCGAAGCGCAATTAAGGTTAGAAATGGAGCCGCATTCTAATAAATACAATTCGGCTATAGAGGACTTAAAGAATACAATTAGAGATTTAAAAAGTAATAATGCTAATGAACAATTAAAGCAAGAAGAAAAGAAATTAAATACCTTAATAGAGGAAATGAATACCTTTTTAACACCTTATAAAAATGCTATTGAAGCTTTAAATAACCAAAGAAATCAAGCATTAGATAAACTAACTTTAGCTTAAAAAAATATAAAAAACTATTTTATAGATTAAGGAAAAACACCCTACAATAAACAGTATATCAACTTGTTATATAATTATAAAGCTGTAATACATTTGTACCACTATTAATTACAAAAAACTTATAATTATGCCACACCACGCACAAGGTACAACAGGTTGGACAAAGTTAAAAGCTTACCAAGCTTTATGGGATCCAAAAATTGATTTAGGTAAATTCTATTTTACAACTTTTCAAGGAAAAAGACAAGAAACACCTTATATGACTTCTAGTAATTTTGCTAGAGTTCTAGACATTTTAAGAAACGAAACACCTGTTTATGGTAATGCTTCTACTGGTTCTGTAACCACACAAGGAGAACATGTTGGAGAGGAAGAGAGTTAGTCTGTAAAATACTCACAACAATTTTAAACTAATAAAACCTTCAAGTATTACTTGGAGGTTTTTTTATTGTAATAACCTTATTTAATATAAAACATATTACAATTATTATTTATATTTATTTTGTTTTATGTTATATTTATTATTACATTTGTTTAAATTATTTGCAAAAAATTCTAATAAACAAAACAAATGTTTAATAAAAAATAACAAAATGACTATTATCAATGAAAATGGAGAAGAGGTTGAACTCGATGCACCTCTTTTTGGCTTGGATGCTCCTTTTATAACCACTACACTAAATAATGCTAGCTTAAGCGATATTAATTTTAAAAGCCCCTTATTAGAAAACCATAGAGGCATGACTAATGTTAGCTCTTATGCAGAAATCCCTTTTACAAGTAAATCTCAAGGTAGTATAAAACGAATCTATTACCCAGGTGCAAAAGTAGATACTATAAACAATATAAAAATAGCAACAGATGTAAATACAGACCCAAATCGAATTACTTACATAAAAAAGAGAAAACTATTTTTCGATAAAAATGTAAATAAAACCTTTGAAAAAGGTGTAGATGTTTTAGCTTATAACATAGAACTGTACTTTTCTAAAGATGCCATTAAATTGAAAGAATGCTTTAAAGTAACTAAAACAGAACCTAATGGTATTATCTTTTTTATAGAAGATAATACAGATGACATAAGTGC
Organism: Pontimicrobium sp. MEBiC01747; assembly: GCF_053601635.1. Classification (NCBI taxonomy): domain Bacteria; kingdom Pseudomonadati; phylum Bacteroidota; class Flavobacteriia; order Flavobacteriales; family Flavobacteriaceae; genus Pontimicrobium; species Pontimicrobium sp. MEBiC01747. The sequence continues at coordinate 8,759 of NZ_JBSHNS010000421.1, read as the reverse complement.
ACAATTTTGCAGAATAAAAATAGGTAATCGTGTAAGAGATAATTTAAAGCACGAATCGCAACTCTACAGTAATAAAAAAGTGTTAGACTATATTAACGAATACGTTAGTATAGACAAAGCCGTTTTAGAAGAACTTATACGTAATAAAAAAATAGAAAATGTTAGCTTAAAATCTGTAGAATTTTTATTTGCAGCCAACGATTATCTTAACCCTTATGCATTAGATAAAAAACTAATAGCAGTGCTAGGCAAGGTATGTGGTAGTATAGCTAAATTTATAGATAAAGCCAAACTAGATAAACACCGATGGAATCCAGATGTTAAAAAACTAAAAGACGATGGAACTGTAGACCAAACACATACCTTTAAACCTTTTCTATTTCCTTTTATAGAAGAAGGCTTAGATACAGTACCAGATCATAAACTTAACGACTATGCTATAAAAGCCTTTACAGAACTACAAACTGGATTTTATAAACAAGATGCTAAAATACGGCAGTATGTACAACAAACCGATTTTGGTAAAATAGCTACCGTACCTTTAACTGTATCTGGTATACCTTTCTCGCCTTTAAATGCTTTAGAAATAGACTTAATACCAGACAGTTTAGAGCGTTATGTGTTTAGTAAATACATACAAATAAGCGATGCTATACAAAGTACTTTTATACAATTAAAACAGTTTGATTTTACAGACCTTATTAAAAAAGGCGTACGCATTGCCAATGCGTATTTATGTGGAATTTGGAATGGCTTAATAGACGCTATTTCTGGTATTTTTAAAATGCTAGAAATGCTATTTAATGGTATGGCTACCCTAAAAGATTTTACAGCTCATTTTAGCAAGCAATTTCCACTATTAATGGAGTATGTAGATAATGCTATAGTTGCTATAAAAAACATAGATTTTAAAGCTTTATATACCCATTTAAAAGGGAAATTAAGTAGTATTACTAATATTTCTATAGAAACTATTGCCTATTTTAGTGGTGCTTTTGTGGGGTTTGTAGTAAGTTTAGCTATAGAAGTTGTTGTAGGTATATTATTTACTGGTGGTACACTATCTGTTGCAGCTGTTTTAGAAAAACTAGCAACTGTTTTTTCTGGTATTTTTAGAGGAATTGCCAATGCAGGACGCGCGGTTTTTAATTATACTAAAAAGATAATTATTACTACTTTTAAAAGCTTTACTAAGTTATTAGATGAGCTAGTAGCGCTGCTTAATAAAAGTACTAAAGAGTTTAAAGGGTTAATTGATGAATTATTTGAGGGTAATAAAAGTCCACTTAAAGATATTGCTAAATCTATAAATACCTATACAGACATTGCAATAAAAAAGAGTAAAAGCTTTGATAATATTGCAGATGAAGTTAAATTATTTGAAGACTCTATAAAACTAAATAAAAAGGAAAATGCTAAATTGTTTGATGAAGATGGCAGTGTGTTATCTAAATTATTAATAGGAGATAAATACTCTGTAAAAATACCAAAAATAGATATTTTAAGAGCAAGGAAAAAATTAAGAGAACTAGGTAAACATATTGAAGATTTAATTATAACACATAGCCACCCACCACCTGGTTCTTCTTTAAGTTTCGAAGATATTTTATTATCTATGAAACACAATGCTAAGGAATTTAGAGCCGTGAACCCAGATGGAACCGTATTTTCTTTAATTAGGAAAAAGAGATTTCCTTTTATTGAGAATAATGTTTTAAAATTCAAAAATGAGATAAATAGAAAAATAAAAAATAATTTTTCACATTTAAAAGAAGGTTCTATAGAATATCAATTAAAACAAGCAGATTTAGCCATAGAAGAATTAGGTGATGTTGTAGAATACATACACTATATTAATTAAAAAATAAAACCATGAATAAACATAAATTAGATTTAAGATTTTTATACCAAAAACCATTAATAAGAGATTACGACGTAATGGGTATAGATTTTGAACGTAGAGCTTGGGATAAAAAATATGAAAAAGGTGAAGATAAATTTAGAAATTTTATAAGAAAATGTTCCTTGGAGAACTTTATATATATATATATAAACATATTTACAGAAAAATTCCCTAATGTTTTGAGATTAGCTTTTACATTCTCTGGTAATCTTTCACAACCTGAAGAACAAATTAATGAATTTAATGAATTCGATCGCTCCGATATTACTTCTCTTATAACTAAAGAATACATTGGTCCTATAAAAAATGAATTTGATCCTGGAGATAGAGATATCTACGAAACGAAACTAAGTCTAGAATTTAAAAAATCTTTTCCTTTAGATACAGTAGAAGAAGCTTTAGAAGGCCTTACTTACACTAAAACTAAAGAAAATGATACGACTATTTACGAAGTAGAAGACTCGCCAATTAAAACACTAGAAGTAACAAATACTGGGTTTACTATTAATATAAATGAAGATAAAGTAGTGTTGTATTATAAGTTATAATTACACTTTAAATAGTTATAAAAGTCATTAGAAATAATGGCTTTTATTTTTACTAAAAACACATGAATAAACATAATTTAGACTTAAGGTTTTTATACCAAAAACCATTAATAAGAGATTACGACGTAATGGGTATAGATTTAGAGCAAAGAGCTTGGAGAAATAAATATGAAAAAGGAGAAGATAAATTTAGAAACTATATGATAAAATCTTCTAAGGAACATTTTATACATACATACGTGTATTTAAGGATAAATTTCCCAACGGTTCTAGGTTAGCTTTTTCTTTTTGTGGTAACGTTTCATATCCTGAAGAAAATATTAAAGAATTTAAGGAATTTGATAGATCAGATATTAAGTCTTACGTAACAGAAAAATATATTGGTCCTATAAAAAATGAATTTGATCCTGGAAATAGGGATGTATACGAAACAAAATTAAGTCTAGAATTTAAAAAATCTTTTCCTTTAGAAACTGTTGAGGAAGCATTACAAGACCTTACTTATACTAAAACTAAAGAAAATAACATTACTGTTTATGAAGTAGAAAACTCGCCAATTAAAACATTAGAAGTAACGGATAATGGTTTTACTATTAATGTAAATGAAGACAAAGTAATATTATATTATAAGTTATAATTATACTCTAAACTATTATAAAAGCCGTTAGAAATAATGGCTTTTATTTTTTAATTTCTTAGATAGTTGCATAAAAGGTTTTTCTATCCAATAAAAAGATAAGAAACTAATTAAAACTACTAACGGTGCTATTAAAAATATAAGTAAGCAGTATTCGTTTTCAGAAAAGCTTTTCATTTTTTCTAAACCTATAATATAATAACCAATTACAAAAAGGATAATGCAATGTAGTAAGTAAGTACTATAACTTATTTCTCCTAAAAATTTTAATGTAGTATTTTTTAAAATACCAAAAAGGTTATTTCCTAGAGCGATTATAGTAAATACTATTGTAATTAATAGTTTACAAATTATAGAATACGAACTACTAAATTGAATTATTAAAAAGAAACAGAATAGCACTAAAATGCTAAAAAATAGCGTATTAAAATTCAATTTTATTTTGCTGTATTTTTTTATAAATGGTGCTATTGCACCTCCCATAAATGATAATAAGTGATGGTAGCCATAACCATGATAAATACTAAACACTACAATGAATACTAAACTTATAATTATTATTACTATTGAAGGCTTTTTTTTAGATATAATTATTGATAATACTGGCAAACTAAAATACAATAACCACTCGTAAGGTAATGACCAAACTACTCCATTTATATACGGTGTGTAATATACATTGTTTAGTATTGGTTCTCCAAATATGGTAAAACCTAACCATTTTAAAATACTAATTATAAATGTTTTAAATTCTACTACTATTTGCCAATTACTAATTTCCATAATACATATAAGTAGTAGTAATAGACTGAATAAATATAACGGACCCAATCTTAAAAGTCTTGACTTGTAAAATTGTTTCCAATTAAAAGCTGTTTTAGAGTTTAATAGCTTACTTATAAATAAAAAGCTGGAAATCATAAAAAATAAAGAGACACTCGTTTGCCCCAAATGAACATAGAGGTTAGATTTTGGCAATTCCCAAGCTCCAGTTTTAGCAAATACGTACCATATACTAGCATGATGAATAAATACACTAACGCCTAAAAACCCTCTTAAACCATCTATACTTTCGTACCTATTAGGTTTAGGTTTTAACTTATATTTAATATTTATAGTGTAAGCTATTATATAACATACAATAAATACAATAACAGCAAATATGGCATGTGTGGGTGCCATTAAAATTATTTTAATTGATATCTATTCCGTGACAAAATAATCCACCAAAATCATGACACTTAAAAATAAAAAACCAACTGTAGTTAATAAAGCTCCATATGGCCAGTGTTGAATTTTAAATAAAATACCTAATATTAAAGGAATGATAGTAATAATCCAGGCTACATAATAGCCTGTTTTTAAATCTTTAATGTCTTTTAATTTTCTATTTTTAGAGAAATAGGTTGTACCTTCATTTATAAACCAATAGCCTAATAAAATGAGTACTATAAAATTAAAAATGGAATTAAAATTTATAATATGAAGTGTTTTGGTTATATAATTAAAAATCCATAGTACTATTAAAGTAACCTTAACATAATCTAATACTACTTTAGCTTTTTTAAGTGCAAAACGAACACTATATAAAATAGCTAATGCTATACAAGCTGTAAGAATTATTTCATTACCATAAGGCCAGTGATGTAGTTTAAATAAAAGACCTAGAATAACAGAAGATAATGCTATTCTTAGCGGCAAAGTAAGCGCTTTTTTTCTAGGTTTACTCAATATGCTTAGCCTTTTTTATAGGATTAATTTTCTCTAATTTTTCTTTGTTTTTTTCGTAAGCTTCTGGGAATAAACCTTGAGTAAGTAGTAAGACTCCAAATCCTAAAATAAATAGAGCTACTATTTTTTTAGTTTTAAAAATACGCCTTGGCGTTAATTTATTTCTTAGTCGTTTGGCTGCCAGTATTTTAATTACATCTGCAACAAAATAACTTACTAACATAGTACTTATAAAAATAACTACGCCATTTTTAGAGGTTGTAATGGAGTTTCCTATAACAATAAACCCTAACCAACCAATAAGTACTCCTATGTTTATAAAATTAAGTAAAAAGCCCTTTACAAAGAGTTTCCAATAGTCTTTTTGTATTTCTACTTTATGGTATTCTTTTACTATGGTTCTAAAAGATTTAGAGGTTTTTATAAAAGAAATAATACCGTAAACAATTAGCAAAACGCCTCCAAATATTAAAAAGTTAGGATCGTCTTTTACTTTTTCTAATAAGTTATTAGTACTGTAATAGGCTAGAAGAATAAAAACAATGTCTGCTAAAATTACACCTACATCAAATATTATAGCGCTTCTAAAGCCTTTTGTTGCACTAGTTTCTAGTAAAACAAAAAACACAGGACCAATGGTAAATGCTAATATAATACCAAAAGGAATTGCTGCTAAAATATCATCGAACATATAAGTAAAACGGATTTACTACAAAGTAAAGAAATTATTTAAAAATAGTAGTCTTTATTTGCTAGTAATAGTTACAAGTTTATTAATTACTATTAAACAAAAAAGCTACAGTAATATTACTGTAGCTTTTACTTTTTATAAAAAAATAGTGTTAATCTACTCGTTTAATACGTCCGCCTAAAGTTGTTTTTTTTGTTACTGTATTTGGGTTTCCGTAAATATAAATATCGCCACCTGCTGTTACTTTAGCATCTACAACATCTGTTGTGTTTACCTCTGCTTCTCCTCCTGTTCTTATTTTTACTTCTGTGTTTTTTGTTTCGAAGGCTTTACCTTCATAAATACCTCCTGTATTAATAAGTACAGATTGCGAATTTGCTTTTCCTCTAGTTTCTACAACACCTCCAGTAATAGCTTTTATAGAAACTTTATCTACATTTAAGCCTATTTTTAGTACTGCTCCTTCTTGTGCTTTTAGTTCTATTTCGTCTTGTTCTATTAATTCGTTTCCTACTATTATAGCGCCTTCATTACCATCTATAACTTTTAAATTTGTGTAATGCACTGCTACAAAGGTTTCAGATCCGTTAAATATTTTATCGAAACGCATACGTACTTTTAAGGTTCCATTTTTATTAACTATTTCTACATCGTCTACGTCTTCTCCTGTAATAATAACTTTGTTTTCGTTAGACTTTACTAAGCTTATATGTATTAAATCGAAAACTTTTACTGTTGTAAAGTCTCCTACTTTTTTTTCTTTTGGGTTTTGTGCAAAAGCTGTTAGTGTTATAAATAATAGTAATACAGATGTTATAGTTCTCATGTCTTAATTTTTTATTGTTTTAAGTAAAGAGCCTTATCTTTTGTAATTGTTACAGTTTGTATGTTTAAATTTTTACTTCTGGTTATTACTCTTTTGTATATAACTGCTTTTAGTCTGGTATTATTGTAATTATTTTATTCTTTTACAATGCTTACGGCTGTTCCTGTTACTGATACCATTAATGTATTAGAGTTTGCTATGGCTTCTACGTCTACACTTATTCCTACTACTGCATTGGCTTTTAATGCGTCTGCATTTTCTTTTAGTTTTTGAAAGGCTTCTTCTTTTATTTGCTCTAATCCTGCTGCGTATGCTTCGTAGTATTTAGACATTTTAAACATATCTTTAAAAGACATATTATTACCTTTATACGAGTAACTTGAGTTATAGGATATGCCGGTTACAATGCCTTTATATTCTACTATTCTTGAGCCTTCTATTGAGTTTGTCGTGGTTAAAATCATAATTTTTAAGTTTCTTATTGGTAGTTGTTTTCATTAAATTGTTACTTAAAAGTATTAAAATACTAATAACTTTTATAAAAGATTCCTGCTCTTATATAAATAATAATGCATTAAATGTGGTATAAAACCATAGATACAGTTTTGTTAATAAACAAAACACCAGAGTACAAAATATATTTTGTACTCTGGTGTTATATAAATGTACTATTTACAAATTGTAATTAGTACATTTAGTCTTCTACTTTTCCTATTAAATCAAAATCTAAGTGTCGTTTTACTAAATCGGCTTGCTTTACTTTTACAACGACCTCATCTCCTAATTGGTACATATTTTTAGTTTCTTTTCCTACTAATGCAAATTGGTCCTGGTCGAACTCGTAATAATCATCTTTTATATCTCTAGTTCTTACCATACCTTCACATTTGTTAGATATTATTTCTACATAAATACCCCAATCTGTTACTCCAGATATGACACCTACAAACTCTTCGTCTTGGTGGTCTTGCATAAAACGTATTTGCATGTATTTAATGGAATCTCTCTCGGCTTTTGTTGCTAAGTTTTCCATATTACTTGAGTGTTTACATTTTTCTTCGTAAACTTCTGCATTGGCAGTTTTTTCACCATCTAAATAGCGTTGTAATAAACGGTGTGCCATAACGTCTGGATAACGACGTATTGGTGATGTAAAGTGACTGTAATAATCGAATGCTAAACCGTAATGCCCAATATTATCTGTTGTGTATTCGGCTTTACTCATGGTACGTATTGCTAGAGTATCTACTAAGTTTTGTTCTTTTTTTCCATTAACATCGGTTAATAACTGGTTTAAAGAAGCTGCGATACTTTTTTTATCTCTAAGGTTTAGTTTATGCCCAAACTGCGATACTACTCCTTGTAAAGCTGCTAATTTACTTTCGTCTGGTTCATCGTGTACTCTATAAACAAATGTTTTTTCTGGTTTTTGTTTTCCTATAAATTCTGAAACTTTGCGGTTAGCTAATAGCATAAATTCTTCAATTAATTTATTAGCGTCTTTGCTGGTTTTAAAGAATACTCCTACTGGATTGGCTTCTTCATCTAAATTAAATTTCACTTCAACTTTATCAAAAGATAATGCTCCAGATCGCATACGTTTTCCACGCATAATTTTAGCTAGCTCATCTAGTTTTAATATGGCTTGTGCTATTTCTGGATTGGTTTTATATTCTTTTCCTGTTAACGATACTTCAGCTGGAATTATAGTATTTATTTTATTAATAGTGTTAATAACTTCTGCTTTGTTTAAAGTAACGTTATTTTCTATAATTGCTTGTGCTTCTTCGTATGCAAAGCGGGCATCGCTATAGGTTACCGTTCTACCAAACCATTCGTTTTTAATCTCGGCTTTATCGTTTAATTGAAACACTGCAGAGAATGTATATTTTTCTTCGTGTGGTCTTAACGAGCAGGCGCCATTACTTAATATTTCTGGTAGCATTGGTACTACTCTATCTACTAAATATACAGAGGTTGCACGCTCGTATGCTTCATCGTCTAAAACGGTACCTTCTTTTAAGTAGTGCGATACGTCTGCAATATGTATTCCTACTTCGTATAAGCCATTATCTAATATTTTAAAGGATAAGGCATCATCAAAATCTTTAGCGTCCTTAGGGTCTATGGTAAAGGTTAAATCTTTACGCATATCTCTTCGTTTAGCTATTTCTTCTGGTTTTATTTCTAAATCTATGTTATTGGCATAGTCTTCTACTGCTTTAGGAAACTCGTATGGTAAACCGTAATCTGCCAAAATAGAGTGTATTTCGGTATTATGTTCTCCTGGTTTTCCTAAAACTTTAAGTACTTTTCCATTAGGCGAATCTGAGCGTTCTGGCCAATCTTCTAGAGAAACCAGTACTTTATCTCCATCTTCTGCTTTATTTGTTTTATTTATTGGTACAAAAATATCTTTATAC
>NZ_JBSHNS010000420.1:0-7085 GCF_053601635.1 Pontimicrobium sp. MEBiC01747 | reverse complement strand
AGACGAGATAACGTGACTATTTTTGAGGTATGATTCAGTTTTTAAAAAAATATAAAGCCTTTATTTTTGGATTGCTCTTTATAGCCCCAATTTTCTATATTTTGGATTACTTTAGATTTATTCTACTTCCTAAAAACCAACCTATTGAAATTATTATTTATGCCCTATTTTGGGGACTTGTTATTGCTTTGCCTTTTCATCACTTTAACTACTTAAAAGAAAAAAGAACGGCCGTTTATAAAATATTAGGGTTAGTTACGCTCTTTTTTATTGCGCTAATTGTAGATAGTTTAATGCGTCTTCCAGACAACCCAATAACCTTTATTTTACTAATAGGGTTTTGGATTGGTTTGGCTTATGTTTTAATACCAACGTTTATAAAAAAATACTGGAAATTAATAGCTTTTATTTACACACCATTATTGTTATATTTTTTGTATTTAAGATTGTTTTCTGGCGATTTAGAAGCCTATTTAAAAATTAAAGAAGACTTTCCGTTTTTTATATTCTTTTTGCCAATTCCTGTGTTGTTTTTGGTTTGGGTTTTTGAACAATGGAAATGGATTCAAAATTTAAAAACTGAAAAATCTAAAACAGAATTGTCCCTATTACGAAGTCAGATAAATCCACATTTTTTCTTTAACACATTAAATAACCTATATGCTTTAACCATTAAAAACTCTAAACAAGCACCAGATGTCATCCTAAAATTATCTGATATGATGCGTTATACCATCTACGAAGGTGAAAAAGAAACTGTAAAAGTTGCTGATGAGATTGAATACCTTAACAACTATATAGAGCTTCATAAAATCCGGTATAAAAAATCTGTTAATATATCATTTAAGCACGATATAAATACCGATGAATTAATAGCTCCTTTATTATTTATCATCCTATTAGAAAACGCCTTTAAACATGGTGTTGAAACGCTTTCTGAAACTGCATTTATTAATATAAATCTATATGAAGTGGACAATTTTATTGTTTTTGATATTGAAAATAATTTCGACCCTAAAGAAATTAGCTTATCAAAAGGAATTGGACTTACAAATCTAAAACGTAGATTGTCTTTAATTTACCCAAAAACGCACGAACTGAATAACTATAAAGAAGGTAATATTTATAAAACAACTTTAAAAATTTCTAAACATGCTTAAATACATAATTATTGATGATGAGCCTTTAGCCCATGAAATTATTGAAGAGTTCTGCAGTATGTTACCACATTTACAATTAGAAAAAAATTGTTATGATGCTATGGAAGCCATGCAGTTTTTAAATGAAAACACAGTAGATTTTATGTTTTTAGATATTAATATGCCTAAACTTAAAGGTCTAGATTTTTTAAAAACGCTTACAAACCCTCCAAAAACCATTATTACAACAGCTTATAAGGAACATGCCATTGAAGGTTTCGAGTTGAATGTTGTAGATTATATTTTAAAACCTTTTAGTTTTAATCGTTTGGTGAAAGCTGTAAATAAAATAGCAGACACCTTAACTCCAAAAAGGGGTATTAATGAAGTTTCAAATTCTGAAAATACTGCAACACGATTCTTTGTAAAAGGTGATAAAAAGCAACATCAAATAGATTTAAACAACTTGTTATACATTGAGGCTTATGGCAACTACACCAAACTTTTTTTAGAGGATGAAATGATTGTAAGCCACGAAAAAATATCGCATTATGAAGAGGTGTTAAATACATCTAACTTCTTACGTGTTCATAAATCTTTTATTGTTTCCATTAGCAAAATAAAGTTTATTGAGGGTAACCGTATTTTGATACGTGAACATAAAATTCCTATTGGGCAGACGTATAAAAGTAGTATTAATAAACTATATGGTGGTTAATAACCACGCTATACTCATTATGCTTCTCTCCTAAGTCGTCGCATAAAAAGTGTTTAATTAACTATTGTATTTGAAACTTTTAGATGTATTTATTCGTGAATAAAACTTTATTATAGCGTTGAAATAAAATCTACAATTTTTTGTTTGGTCATAGCATCAGCCTTCGCTTTACTTTTACTATAAAAGTTGCTATAGGTAAAATCAGTCCAGTCTTTACTGTTTTTATTTGCCGGAACCATCATTACAAAACTTTCATCATCGTAAGTAATCATATAAAGTCCTACAGCATTGTAAAAAACTGGTACCTCCATTATTTCGCTCTCCTCTTTATTGTATTTATACATTGCAGGCGAACACCGCTCACAAGCAGCTACAATTAATATCTTATCGCTTCCCCATGTAGCATATTGAAATAATTTTTCTTTGGTCATTTTACTCGCAATTCCTTTTTCTGCAGCCATTAAATAATATTTTCCGTTAATGGCTTCTGAAGGCGCTTTACTTTGAGAAAAAAGCATACAGGGTATTAGTAATACTATTAGGTATTTAAACATAATTTTAAGATTGTTTTGAAGTTAGTTGATATTTACTGTGTTACCACAGCCCGAATTTTTAGTATACACTTTAGTATTAGTGGATTTATAAGCTCCACCAGAGTTAATGGTTTGTATATAAGCGTCTTTACCACAACTCCAAGATGCTGTACTTCCAGCAGGTATTTTTGTTCCAGGATTACGGCTACCACTTGTGCCCACATAAATAGTACGGCTACTATTATTACGAAGCGTTACTACATCTCTTTTCTGAGCAGATTGATAATTTAATTCGTTCTGTCTTTTTCTTCGTTCTAAATCTTTATATTCTGGTGTTGCCTTAACAGAATCGTTATATCTTTTTGCTTCTGCCCATTCGTCTTTCTCGGCTTGAGCGTCTTTAGCAATTTGTCTCTTTTTAGCTGCTTTTACATTATTTTCTTTTTTTAATTCAGCAGGTGTTCTTGCGTCTTGTTTCGCTTTCATAGCAACAAGATAATCGGTTATCATTTTATCTATATTCTGACTTTGTAAAGCGCTGTGCTCAGGACCAAAAAATGCACCTCCAGTTTTGGCGGCTTTTAAAGCTTTTAATTTATCTTTAAAAGAGAATTTTTTCTTCTTTTTTTTCTTTCCGTCAGACTTTGGTTCTTCTGCTACGTTTTTAATAAAAACTCTATCAATTTTTGTAAAAGAAACTCCATCTTTTTCAGCTCCCCAAAGCACAAAAACATAGTCGTCTATCGCTACAAAGCTTCTTTTCGGAGATGGCGTAGTTAAAAGGCTCTCGTACGGTTGTCCATTACAGATTACTCCTTCAGTTGTTGCATCTAATAAATACCTCGATTTTCCTTTGTGTTCACCTTCATTATCAACTATGATTTCTATTTTATAACCTTCTCCAGTAGGTAAATATTCTTTATGAAATTTAACTATCGCATATTTGTTTTTTATTACATATTTTCCATTTCTTCCTGATGCTTTAACAGAAGAGTATTCCGTATATTGATGCTCAGTAGAGATATTATCAAACAAATTGTTTTGTGAAAACGCAATTGTTGTTATTAATAAAGTAAGTGTTAGAATTATTTTTTTCATGATTAGGTTATTTTGGGTATCTATAGCAAATATCTCATACTATATCTGTTTAAAGTTAAGTGGACTTCTGAAGTACTCTTTTCAACTTCTAAAATGAAAAATCTCGTAAGCAAAAGCACTTACGAGATTTAAAGCTTAATTATTGTTTAATAAAACGTCTTGTTAAAAGTTTCCTTGTTTCGTCTTCTATAATAATTAAATACATACCATTTTTTAAGGTAGTAGTAGTAATATTTTAATACCGTTTTAGAGTACACAAAATTGTATAAAAAACTCTTTAGGGTATTGATTACTCATTTATTTAATAATTTTGAATGAACGTTATGGTACAGTATTTAAAACATAGCTTACATATATTTCTTAATTAGTTTTCTAATATGTCTAGGCATGAAAAAAGCTCAGTTATTATAACCGAGCTTTAAACAGTACCTAATTTTGAGGTAAACTTATTTTTTAGCAAATCGTTTTACACCTATTTTACCATCTTTTGTATGCACTTTTAAGAAGTACAATCCTGAGGATAAGTTTGAAACATTAATACTAGAGATCTCACTTTCTAAAACTTTTTTTCCTACAACATTAAAAATCTCCATACTTACCAAAGTTTCTTTTAGCTCTATGAATAAGATATTCCTTACTGGATTTGGATAAATAGAAATGTTCTCTAGTTCAAAATCATTAATACTTAGCGTACCACAATTAGTATTATAGCTTGCTGTTGCATCTTTTTGCCAGTTTGCAGAAGGCGTAAAACCTGCGTCTATTTGTATACAAGTTAAATTAGCATTATTTAGAGCGCTAAAATTATTAACACCTGTATTATTACCATTTGCTATATTTAAATTGGTTAGTTGATTATTTTGAAGAAATAGTTGGGTTAATGCTGTATTTTGACTTACATCTAAACTAGTTAACTGGTTATTAAGAGCCTGTAAAGCGATTAACATAGTATTTTGACTTATATCTAAACTAGTTAATTGATTATTATAACAGTAAAAATATTGTAACATAGTATTTTGACTTACATCTAAACTAGTAATTTGATTATCTTGAGGATAAAGTTCTGTTAATGCTGTATTTTGACTTATATCTAAACTAGTTAATTGATTATCTGCACAACGAAGCATTGTTAATGCCGTATTTTGGGTTACATTTAAGCTCGTTAATTGATTTTCACCGCAATTTAATTCTGTTATATTTGTAAAAGCTTCAATGCCAGTTAAGTCTGAAATACTTTTATTGCCTGCATACATTGTTCCTGTAAAAGCACTTGCTTCGCTACATTGTATTTCGGTGTCGCCATTGGTATTTATGGCGGTATTTCCTACTAAATAATTTTTAAAGTTAGTATCTGGGATGGTCACTAAACATTGTTGACTAAACGTAGCGGTTACTATTTTGTCTGCATCCATAGTAATGCTTATTGGGTTTGTAGTTCCTGTAACGTCTCCACTCCAACCATCAAATTGATAACCTGAAGCTGGTGTTGCCGTTAATGTTACTACCGTTCCATCGGCATAGGTTCCGTTAGTTGGTGTAGGGTTGGCAATTATGCTACCATTGGTTGCGTTGAGGGTTAAAGTTCTTGTTACTGGTGCTGCTCCTCCAAATTCATAAGCGCCTATATCTACTGTAGTATTAAAAATACGTTGGTTTCCTGCTAAATCTAGTGTAATTCCTGTTGGAACCCTAGCATTATTACCAGCATCAATTGCTGGAGAAGACCCTTGCAAACTGTAATTGTTTTGAGAGGTATTTAAAAATAATGGATTATTATTTGTGCCTAATTGTTGTCCTCCTTCAACAATAGTGTTTGCTACTTGTGTTGTATTACCAGAAATTAAAAATGGAGTTGTACTACCATTGCCCCAAATAATAGAGTTAAACATATAGTACTGTAGGTTTGTACCACTATTATTATTAATTCTTATAGCATTACCATTTAAACCTGTGTTATTAGAAAATGTAGAATTAATAACTTGAACGTTTATGCCATTTGAACCTGGGTTACCTCCTCCACTAGTTGTTACATAAAATACTGACGCTCCATTGGCTGATGTATTATTATAAAACAAACAGTTATTTATAATAGAATTAAGTCTTTGAGAATATCCATCAGCACCATTAAGTAGAAAGGCTGAATTTGTAGCAGAATAATTATCTCTAACTATGCACGATTCAAAATTTATTGTAGATGAAATATTTTGCTCGCCACAAGGGTAAAAACTTGAAAACACTGCAGTATCTGAAGCTGTATTTTTTTCAAATACACAGTTTACTATTTCAGCTTCAATATCACCAGAATTGTAGGGCTGAGTATATAAAGCGCCTCCTCTTCTATTATCGTATTGCGAGCTAGGTGTTATATTACAATTACTGACTATAATACCATTTGCATTTCCGCTAGAAATAGTAAATCCATCTACAATTATATTTTTAACATTACCTTTTAGTGTTATAACATGAATTGCGTTTTCTTGTCTTGTAGCTTCTGTATCTATTAAGTTAACAGTATCATCGTTATTAAAATCACCACTTAAAGTTGTAATATTTGCTCTAAAATCACGTTGAGAAATACTGGTCTCTGTACCAACAAAACCACCATATAATTTTGCATTATCTGGTAAATTAAAGGTACGGTTTCTCCCATTGCCCCCAGTTGGAACAGTTGGTAAATAGATGCCTTGTGCTACCCAAATTTCATTAGACGAATTTGCTAAAGCAATAGCATCGGTTAAATCTGTAAAAGCGTCTGCCCAAGACGTTCCATTATTATTTCCTGTAGCATTTTGGTTAACATAAATTATTGGTTGTGCTGGTGTAGTGGGTGTAAAGACAATATCGTCTACCCCAAAATTAGAACTTAAACCGTTAGTTCTGGTAATCTCAATAAGGCGAACATTTGTCCAATTTAATGTAACTACACTAGCGTTTTGGCTTACGTTTGCGGTTGTTGTATTAAGTACATTTCCAGAAGCATCTAACGATTTGAATGTCCAATTTTGATTATTACTTCCTTCAAACACCTTAATACTTTGTATGTTAAGACTACTAACTGTAGTACCTACACTTTCATTAACACCTATAGTTACAGAAGTTTCAAGTTGTTGGTTTATAACCGATAAGCCAGATGTTCCTTGACCTGCTGTGGTTAAAAGAATAGGACTCTGGTTAGGTGTACTAAAACTCGCAAAGTATTGCCCATTTATAACTTGGCTTACATATGAGTTAGGGTTTTGACTGGTTCCATTTAGTGTAGCAGTTTCCCAATCAAAGGTTTGCGCATTTGCACTAATAGTAAAAACGGCAAGCAGCATATAATAAAGTAGTTTCTTTTTCATTTTAAATAGATTATGTTTTTATAAAAACCAAAGAAAGTATGCTTGTGTGAAATACTTACAAAGAACTTTATAAAGAGCCATTTGGATTTGTAAAAGAAAAAAACATGAGGTTTAGTAAAATTAAAACCCTCAAAATTCAATTGAACTTTGAGGGTTTTATAATTTATAAAAGCGATTACCTATTTGCTATTTATAAAATAAACGCTTTATTTTTTTCTAAGACATTCTCTATTACAAAAACAGATCTGTTTACTTC
>NZ_JBSHNS010000419.1:0-3957 GCF_053601635.1 Pontimicrobium sp. MEBiC01747 | reverse complement strand
ATCGCTAACATTTAACAGACCCTCTTTTTTTCTAATATATTTTATAGCATAATCTATGTTTTTGGTATGTTTTGTTGTTGTTCTTGTCAAATCTTTTAGTGCAGATTGAAATGCTTCTAGGGCTATTTTTTTATTGCGATTAGATTGTAATAGTGGGAGTAAAACGTTTTCTAGTTCTTCTGAAAGTGTTTTTAATGCTACATGTTTGTTAGTTATTGCAGAGAGGTTTTGATTAGTAAGTTTATATAAAGCAGTTGGATGAAGTACTATACCAACAATTTTTGTTGCTTCATCAATTGCAAAATCGTAAGCATGTAAACATTGTCCAGATACTATTATATCGTTACATTTTTTTGAAACGTCTCCAACTTTTTTTAAACTTCCTTTTTTTATTAGGGTAATTAAAGGAAAAGCTATAGGTATAATTGTTGTAGCGAATGGCACGATGGCTTCGTTAAAGGATAACTCGAAATACTCCTCTACTAAATTATAATCATCTTTAGACCTATACGCACTATATATCATTCTTGATTTGTATACTACTTATTCAACAACATTGTAAAATACGATTTTTTACACAAAGTATGCTTGTTGTTACCCTAAGCCTTTAATTAACAATTGTTTTAAAGTCTGTAAAGTAGTAATTAAATGAGGTAAACTATAAGGGTATTAGTAGTATTTTGCTATTACGTTTGTTCTTTATAAATAGTATATCGTTTTTTATTTAAAAGCGATACTCAAAAATATAGTCATTCATAACATAGCCATTTCCTATATCGAAATCGTCTTCACCTATAATTTTAAAACCACTACGTTTATAGGCTCTTACTCCTTTTTCGTTACCTCTATTTACCGTTAAATAGACTGCTGTACAGTTATTTGTTTTGGCATAGTTTTTTACTCTATTAAGGGCTAGTTTACCTAAACCCAATCCTTGGACTTCTGTTTTTAAATATATTTTACTTAAAAACACGCGGTTGTCTTCTTTTATAACATAGGCAAGGTAACCAATAAGGTTATTGTTATGGTAAATAAGTTCCCATTGATAGCCTTCATTTAAATCTTTTTGAAGTTGCTCAGGATTATACATTAAATTTAGCATGTAATCTATTTGTCCTTGAGTAATCATGTCTCGGTAATTATTGTTCCAGATTTCTTTAGAAAGGTTAAAAACCAATTCGAATTGATTTGGAGTAATAGCGTTAAAACTGGTCATTGTTTATTATGAGTTTATTAGTAAAAATAAAAAAGACCTCATAAGTATCAAAAACTTATGAGGTCTAATATTTTTATTACTTGAGTCTGTTATTTTTTATCAATCCAAACTCTTGCATTAACAAAAGCTTCTAGCCAAGGAGATACTTCGTCTTGTCTGTTTTCTGGATAATTTGCCCAGTTCCATTGAAAAGTAGAACGCTCTATGTGTGGCATCATTACTAAATGACGTCCTGTTGTATCGCATAACATAGCGGTATTAAAGTCCGACCCATTAGGATTGTTCGGGTAGCCTTCGTAACCGTATTTTGCAACAATGTTGTACTGATCTTCTGTTTTTGGTAAACTGAATTTTCCTTCTCCATGAGAAATCCAAACGCCTAATGTAGCCCCTTCTAATGACGATAACATCACTGAGTTATTTTTTTGAATTGCCACAGATGTAAACGAGCTTTCGTGTTTTTTAGACTCGTTATGAATCATTTTCCCATGGACATCATGCTCTGGGTTAATAAGGTCTAACTCCATGAATAATTGGCAACCATTACAAATACCTACCGATAGGGTGTCTTCTCTTTTAAAGAAATCGTTAATGACTTTATTCGCTTTTTCGTTGTATTTAATAGCTCCTGCCCATCCTTTTGCAGAGCCTAAAACATCACTATTAGAAAACCCTCCTACGGCTCCTAAAAATTGAATGTCCTCTAAAGTTTCGCGACCAGAGATTAAATCGGTCATGTGTACATCTTTTACATCAAAACCTGCTAAGTACATAGCGTTAGCCATTTCACGCTCAGAATTCGATCCTTTTTCGCGTAATATAGCAGCTTTTGGTCTTGGCTTACTAGCGTCTATAACAGGAAGTTTTCCTGTAAAATGTTCTGGGAACGTATAGGTTAAAGGTTGTACTTTATAATTATTATAACGTGCTTCGGCTAAGTTATTAGCGGTTTGTTTTTGGTCTAATAGGTAAGAGGTTTTATACCAAACATCTCTTAATCTAGAGACTGTAAGTGTGTATACTTCTGCATGGTTAATAATGCTCAACGTATCACTTTCTGTAACTTTTCCTATGTTGAAAAATTCAATATTAGCTTCAGATAATACGTTTTCTATTGAAGCGTCTTTAGATTGAATTACAATTCCTGAGTTTTCAGAAAATAATAGTTTTACTGAGTCTTTTTCGGCTAAAGCTGTAAGATCTAGTTCTGCTCCTAAATTTACATCGGCAAAACATAATTCTAACAATGTTGTAATTAATCCGCCAGATGCTACATCGTGTCCTGCAACGATTTGATTATTGTTTATTAGGTTTTGAATGGTATTAAATACTGTTTTTACATAGCTAGCGTCTTTTACATTAGGGGCATCGTTACCAATAGTATTTAATACTTGAGCGAAAGAACTACCTCCTAATTTAAATTGGTCTTGAGAGATATTTATATAGTATATATCTCCTGCATTTTTATTAAAAACTGGCTCTACTACTTTAGTGATTGCATTACAATTTGCTGCTGCCGAAATAATTACCGTTCCTGGAGAAATAACATCTTCGTTAGGATATTTTTGTTTCATAGATAAAGAGTCTTTTCCTGTAGGAACATTAATACCTAAATCTATAGCAAATTCCGAAATGGCTTGTACTGCTTCGTATAAACGCGCATCTTCGCCTTCATTTTTACATGGCCACATCCAGTTCGCCGAGAGTGAAACCGATTGTAACCCATTTTTTAACGGTGCCCAGATTATATTAGTTAAAGCTTCGGTAATACTGTTACGGCTTCCTGCTACTGGGTTTATTAATCCTGATATAGGGGAGTGCCCAATAGAGGTTGCAATACCTTCTTTACCTTTGTAGTCTAAAGCCATAACACCAACATTGTTTAATGGTATTTGTAATGGGCCTACGCATTGTTGTTTGGCTACTTTTCCGCCAACACATCGGTCTACTTTATTTGTTAACCAGTCTTTACAAGCTACAGCTTCTAGTTGTAATACTTGATCTAGGTAATGCAAAATATTATCTGCATTATACTCTAAGTTTTTATAATTTCTATTAACTGTTTTGTCTGTTAATATCGTTTTTGGAGAGCTTCCAAACATATCTTCTAAGGCTAAATCCATTGGTTTGTCTCCTTTGGTTTTAGACTCGAAAGTAAAACGGTCGTTACCTGTAACGTCTCCAACAGTGTACATTGGCGAGCGTTCGCGTTCTGCTATTTTGTTTAGTGTTTCTATATGTTTTTCGGCAATTACTAATCCCATACGTTCTTGAGATTCGTTACCAATAATTTCTTTTGCAGATAGGGTTGGGTCGCCAACTGGTAAAGCGTCTAAATCGATGTGTCCTCCGGTATCTTCTACTAATTCACTTAAACAGTTTAAGTGGCCTCCTGCTCCATGATCGTGAATAGACACTATAAAGTTTTCATCGCTTTCTACCATGCCTCTTACTGCATTTGCGGCACGTTTTTGCATTTCTGGGTTAGAGCGTTGTACGGCATTTAATTCTATTCCCGAAGAGAATGCTCCTGTATCTGCACTAGATACGGCAGCTCCACCCATACCTATACGGTAGTTTTCACCGCCTAGTATTACTATTTTATCTCCTTCTTTAGGGGTGTCTTTTAGGGCTTGGTCTGCTTTACCGTAACCAATACCTCCTGCTTGCATAATAACTTTATCGAAGCCTAGTTTTCTAGCGTCTTCTTCATGTTCGAAGGTTAATACTAAACCTCATTT
>NZ_JBSHNS010000418.1:0-6329 GCF_053601635.1 Pontimicrobium sp. MEBiC01747 | reverse complement strand
ACATCATATGCTTATCATTAATACCTGCATACTTTACATTGTTTACATCGCTTAAATCTACAATACCAACTGACAGTTTTTTATTCTTTATTAATTTTTTCCATTTCGGATTGCTATTAAGTTTAACTTCTAGTAAATTTTGCAACATACTATCTTGCAATTCACCAATAACTTCAATTTCTCCATTTGGCTCTATAGGCAACTCTTCTTGCGCCATACTAAAGTGACTAACAATAAAGAAGCTAAAGATTAAAGTTTTAGTGATTATTAGTTTATGCATAATTTTATCGTTTGTTTTCATACTAATTATAGTGCAATTAATATACCACAATATACTAATCTACAAAAAAATAGCTGTAATTTCTTTTAAAAACAGACATATCAAATCAACGTGTTTTTTATGTGTTAATTTAACTCTATAAATATTAATTTTAGTCTATACAGTTTTTTTAATTGTTGTACAACTGTATAAGTTAATATTATATTAACTTATTTTAATTATGAAATATTAGAATAAAAAAAGCCTATACAATATGTATAGGCCTTTTGGTTTATATATGGTTTGGTTTAGAACTTTACTCCTAATCCTATCTGGATATTAGTGTTAGAGGCATCTAGCCCAACTTCATCATCAAAAATATTTGTAAACCCGTAAGAGTATCTTGCATCTAAGAAAAAGTTATCTGATAACATGTACTCTATACCTGCTAACCCCGAGAAAGATATGTTTTGCAGCCCATCTTCAAAAGAGTGTGCTTTTAAACTAGCTTGAGGTCCTAATCCTATAGCTAATAAATCACTAATTTTATATTTAAAAAATACAGGTAATTGAATGTAATCTATACGTAAAGCTTCTTCTTGAGCTCCTTCTGCTGAAAACTGAATTTCTGGAGCAATAGCTATACTTTTAGATAAACTATACTCTCCAAAAAAACCAATAGCAAAACCATTTCTGTGTCTATTTTCAATTCCACCTGGTACTTCTGGATCGAAATCTAAGTTAGAAATATTATAACCAATTCTAACTCCTGTTTTGGAATCTTGTGAAAATCCATAGAAAGCGGAAAGAACTAAAGCTAATAAGAGTATTGTTTTTTTCATAATAATTAGTTTCTTATTTTTTGTTTGATTAATTTAATTGAAAGCTAATATATATTATTTTAGTATATATCTAATAATAATAAGATAAAATGCATCATTTTAACTGTGTATGACTTAGTATTGTATCATTATACATACTTTTTATAATACCATCTGCTAATCCTATCTTTGGAACGTAGATATCTTTTGCTCCACTCCACTTCATTGCAGATAAATAGATTCGAGTTGCTGGTATAATTACATCTGCTCTATCTTGATTTAAATCCAACTCAGAGATACGTTCTTCATAAGAGTAGGTTTGTAACATATTATAATATGATGTTAAATAGAAATAGGTTAAAGGTTTTCCTAAAGCTTTCCCAGAAATTTTAAATATTTTATTAATATTCCCTCCAGATCCTATAACTTCTATTTTATCATATATTTTAGTTTTATTTTTTATCCATAATTCAAGATCAATCCAAGTTTCTTTTTTTACTATATCGTTTAAAAGCCTTACGGTTCCTATTTTAAAAGATCTAGATGTTATTTTATTTCCATTATGTATTACTGTAAATTCTGTGCTTCCGCCTCCTACATCTACATATAAATACGTTTTATTTTTATCTATAAATCGATGTAAATCTGTTGCTGCAATTATTGCTGCTTCTTCCTCTCCTCCAATAATATCAATAGTAATACCCGTTTGTTCTAATATGGCACTTGCAACCGAGTGTCCATTAGTTGCTTCCCGCATTGCAGAAGTTGCACATGCTTTATACTTTTGCACTTTATGAGATTTCATAAGTAATTTAAACGCTTGCATAGTATCTAGCATACGTTGTGTGTTTTCTTTAGAGATTTTACCTTTTAAAAACACATCAGACCCTAAACGAATAGGCACTCTTACTAACGAACTTTTTTTGAATCTGGCTGCTTTTCCTTTCTCTTCTATAATATTAGATATAAGTAACCTAACTGCATTGGAACCTATATCTATCGCAGCATATTTTTGAATTTTAAGCATTCTAATTTTCTAACTTCTTTTTTAAATAATTATAGGTTGCAAATTGACTCCTTACTTTTTCTTCATTGTTCTGTTTATACTTATTAGATTGTGATTCGTCTAAAATTCTAGCTTTTACATTATCACTCCAACATATATTAAAAGTATCAATAAGTTCTTGCTTAATATCTTCGTCATATATTGGGCAACTTACTTCTACTCTATTTTCAATATTACGTGTCATAAAATCTGCAGAAGATATGTATACTTTAGGATTATCATTATTACAAAAGGTGTATAATCTAGTATGTTCTAAAAATTTATCTATAACGCTTAGTACTTCAATATTCTCACTCATCCCTTTCACTCCTGGAATTAAACAACAAATTCCTCTTACTATCATTTGCACTTTTACTCCTGCTCTACTAGCTTCATATAACTTATCTATCATTTTATAGCTAGAGATACTATTCATTTTAAGTCTTATATAGGCTGGTTTTCCTTTTTTCTTATTAGAAATTTCTTGATCTATTAACTTAAAGAACGAATTTTGGGTATAGTGGGGAGAAGTAATAATATGTTTGTACCTATAAATTTTATAATTAACTTCAAAGAAGCTAAATACTTTATTTAAATCTTTAAGAATTTTTTGATTAGCAGTAAACAAAGTATAATCTGTGTAAATTTTAGCTGTAGATTCGTTAAAGTTTCCTGTACTTACAAAACCATATCGCTTAATTTTATTATTTTCCTCTCGCTCAATAACACACATTTTACTATGTACTTTTAATCCTTGTACTCCAAATATAAGGTTTATCCCTTCTCGCTGCATTTGTTCTGCATAGTCTATATTTGCTTGCTCATCAAATCTTGCCTGTATCTCCATAGAAACAGTAACCTTTTTACCATTCTTAGCTGCATTTATTAATGAACTTGCTACGTGAGATACTTGAGCTAACCTATAAATAGTTATTTTAATTGTTTTTACCTTAGGATCTAAAGCTGCTTCTCTTAAAAACTTAACAACATATGAGAATGTTTGGTAAGGTGCATATTGTAAATAATCTTTTTCTCCTATAGCCTTAAAAATACTACTTTGTAAACTCAGACCTTTAATAGGCAATGCTTCTATTTTATCATAAAGTAAGTCTTTCCTTCCTAAACTAGGAAACCCCATATAATCTCTTCTATTATGATAACGCCCACCGGGTATAATACTATCGGTAGATTCTATCCCCATTTTATCCATTAAAAAGTTTAGCGTCTCTCGATCTATAGTTTTATCATACACAAACCGTACAGGTTCTCCATCTAATCTTCCCTTTACACTATTACTTATTTTTTCCATAAAACTCTTACTTAAATCACTTTCAAGATCTAACTCTGCATCTCTAGTGATTTTTATCATGTGAGCACTTATGGATTTATAGTTGAAAATATTAAATATATCATCTAAGCAATAACGCAATAAATCATCTAACATGATAATGTAGTTTTTACCATCTTCCTCAGGCAAAACGATAAAACGATCCATATTTTTAGATATCTCTATTAAAGCAAATTGATGCTCATTAGAATCTAAAGTCATGTTTATTGCTAAATAAGCTGCACTATCCTTTAAATTGGGAATTTCAATGTTTTCATTTAAAATAATAGTAACCAAAGCTGGACTTACATTTTGAATAAAATAATTTTTTATAAATGTACTTTGTGCTTTAGTTATTTGCGTTTCGTTGATAATGAATATATTTTCATTCTCTAAATGAGATTGAATATCACTTAAAATCTTTAAACTTTGAGATTGTTGTTTAATAACTGTTTGAGTAATTACATCTAGTAACTCGGATGCTTTTATACCGCCTAATTGATTTTTCCCCCCTTTACCTGCATAATCAATACGCTTTACAGTAGCATATCGTACTTTAAAAAACTCATCTAGGTTATTTGAAAAAATACCTAGAAAACGAAGTCTCTCAATTAAAGGTACACTACTATCTGAAGCTTCTTGTAATACTCTTGCATTAAATTGTAACCAACTTAATTCTCTATTAATATAGATGTTATTAGGATTATTTTTAACCATATTTATTCAATAATTAAGCAAATATACCCTATTGTAATGACTATTTTAAATCTTTTGGAAATACTGTTTTAATAGTAGTCCCCTTTTTTAATTCTTTCCATGAATTTATTTCAAAATGAATTTCTATGTAGCCACAAGTAGGCACATTCTCTATTATTAAGCTACCATAGGCGTTTACAAAATTTGTAATGGCATAATTATGACCAAACACCATCAGTTTATCGATAGAATCATCGCAATGTTTAATAACGTTCATTAATGCATTTCCAGAGAAATCATACAACCTATTTTCGAGTTGAAAACTTATTCGATTTAGGTTTAAATGCTCAACAAAAAGCTCGGCAGTAGCTTTAGCTCTTAATGCATCACTAGACAAGATTAAACCAACATCTAAACAACTATCTTTTAAATAATTACACACCAAAAAGGTATCATTCACCCCTCTTTTCTTTAATGGTCGTTTATGATCTTCTAGGTTATATTTCCAAGAAGACTTAGCGTGTCTTACCAAATGTAAAATTTTCATACCGTTCATCGATTTTTAGCAACCCTTAATCTAAATTTGTTAAATACCAATACTTTATATCGAGTATATATGTCCTTTAACTCTTTTATTTGATGCAAAAGTAAATTCGTATTTACATTAGTGCTGCTATTAACAACTTGACTTACAATTCTATTATTTATCTATAGTTATAATGTACCCTGATATATAATACCATTAAGTCCATTCCTTAAATATAACAATTTAGGTTTATGTTTTTATAGCATATTAAATTAAAAAATTCATGTGTGTACTATATATGGTTCACATTAAATAATAGAATATGAAAAGACCATTACTCATTTTAATCCTTTTATTTGTTAATTTACAATTAGCATATAGTCAAGACAATTTTAAACTCTCTATAATTAAAGGGAGTGATACGCCTAATAGCGAAAAAGTGCATCACTACCTTCTTCAGGTAGAGAATAACACTAACGATACACAGACATATACTATTAATGTCGAAGATATTATTTGTAAAAATGATAATCATAAAGCACATTCAGGTTTTAAATTTGAGTTCTACGACACCTCTAAAAAAAAGCAGTTAAAAAACATTACGGTTGCTCCAAAACAAAAGGCTCAGTTTTATGTAAAAACTACTGCCTTTGCTAATGCAAAATTATCAACATGGAATTGCAGTAATGTTTTCCTAAACAGTTCATCATCAAAAGAAAAACAATTAGTAAACATAGTTTCTTTTATTCAAGATCCTAAAAATGTAAACTAAATGATACCAATAAAAACAACTCAAAATTATAGACAAACCAGCGTTAAGTTATTAGTAGTGTTAGTAATACTATTAACTTGTTCTGATATAGTTGCTCAAGTCAAAACTTCTTTTACACCTCGTTATAATGAAACGGTTAATGGAGATGTTACAATAATTGCTAACAATATGTTATCTAGATCTGCTACTGGCAATTATACTGGTAGTGACGGAAATCATGATTTTACAGATAATGTATATGTAGATATAGATAGTGATAACAGTACTTTTAATTCAAGTAATGCGAACTTTGTAAACCCTGAACCAACGTTAAGTTGTTTAACAATAAAAAAAGTTCTTTTATATTGGGCAGCAGCAGACAAAGAGCCTAACTCGAATTTAAATTCTGAAAACCAAGCTAATTGGAATTATAATGATGTTAAATTAATGTTGCCTGGGCAAACATTATACTCTACACTCACCGCTGATGATGTTATATTTAGAGGGAGAGATGAAACCTCTCATTTTAGTAATGATCCCTATATATGTGTAAAAGATATAACAACTGCTGTAACAAATTTAACAAATCCATACGGAACATACCAAGTTGCCAATGTAGAAGCAAAAACAGGAAGTGTTGAGGCTCACCCTAGTGGAAATACAGGAACTTCTGGTGGTTGGCAGATAGTATTCGTTTATGAAAGCCCTATGATGCCTGCTAAAAATATTGCTCTATTTGATGGTTATGCCCATGTTACAAGTAGTGAAAATGATTTTGACATTGATTTTAATGGTTTTCAAACTGTACCTACTGGTAATGTAAATGCAAAAATCGTTATAGGAGCTCTTGAAGGTGATAGAGATTTAAGTGGAGATAAGTTACAAATACAAAATACTAGTGGTA
>NZ_JBSHNS010000417.1:0-7489 GCF_053601635.1 Pontimicrobium sp. MEBiC01747 | reverse complement strand
ATCCTACAGCTACAGTAGGTTACCATATAGGTATTTTCGGGAAATTAGGGAACAAACTATATTTTAGACCTGAGCTAGTGTATACCAGTACTAAAAGCGATTATGATACTGCTGGTGATTTCTCTATGCAAAAATTAGATGCACCACTTTTAGTTGGTATAAAAGTTATAGGTCCTGTACACGTCTTTGCTGGTCCTTCTTTACAATACATTCTAGAATCAGATTTAAGCAATGCGGTTATAGACAAGCTTGAAAATGATTTTTCTGTTGGACTACATTTTGGTATAGGTCTAAATATAGACCAACTAGGTCTGGATTTAAGGTATGAACGTGGTTTTAATAATAATGAAGCCACTGTAATAACAAATAACACAACAATAGCTGCAGATAGATTAGATACAAGACCAGAGCAGCTTATATTAAGTTTATCTTATAAGCTATAAGAAAACAAACTGGCTTTTACCTATTATAAACAAAACAGCCAACTCAATGAGTTGGCTGTTTGTATTTTATTTACATTCTAAAAATTTAATCATCGCTTAAATTATTAGTTACCGTATTATCTAAATAATCTGGTAAATCTGGAGAATCTGATGTATTAGTATTAGGCACCACAACAGTGTTTAAAATGTACGTTCCATCATTTTCTATTTCTATACTAACAAATACTTCATCGGCAGCAGCATTATTATCATAATACATTTGTGCATCAGCTTCTGTTGCAAATTCTACATCACTTTCATTTTTAGTATACGCTTTCTTTATAACTTCATCTCTGGTTAGTACACCATCTCCATCATCATCATTATCTATAAAATTCACTAATAAATCACCATCTGTATTATCATCTAGTCCATCACCAGACATAGATAAGTCTTCTAAATAAGAAGGTATTCCATCTAAATCGAAATCTGTATTACTTCTAGAGTATACATTAAACCTAAAAAAAATTGGTGCATATTGAGGAATAGAACCTACTGGTCTAGAGAAATAACCTAATCCAGAAGGAATAAAAGCTGCTCCAATTCCATGATTATGGTAAACTACAGACCCATCTGCTGCTTCTGTAAATCCATCTGCCGTTTTAAACTCTGTTAATCCTTCTCTAAACCCAGCCACAACTCCTCCTTGAGAACCTACTGTTGTTAAATTAAAAAAGGCAGGTGTTACAGCACTATCAAAAGAAGTACCGTCTACAAGCGTTCCATTATATGTTACGGCTGCTTTATCTAAACCATGTACATTTTTATTAAGCCCTTCTCTTACTTTTAGTATATATAACTTATAGTCTATACCATCTTGTGTAATCGTTTTTGCTATAACTTGATCCATTAAAGGAATCTTATCTGCATTAGCCCCCTCTATTGTATCAAAAACTAATTCAAACTCATCATTTGCTAAAGAATACTCTGGATTTGCATTAAATTCTTCGTAATTATAAAAGTGTGTTTCTAAGTATTCTTCTATCTCTATGAGATCTTCATCGTACACTTCTTGTCTATCTCTATCTGGAATAATCTCTGGTCCATCATCCTTTTTACAAGAAAAAGATAATAATACTATAGATAAAGTTGCTAAAGTTAGTTTTCTTAAATTCATTTATTGCTTATTTTTGGGTGCAAGATAAGTTTAAATATAATTTTGCACAATATCATTAACGTAGATTTTAGATTATTTGTATGCGTATAGACAAGTATTTATGGTGTGTAAGGCACTACAAGACAAGGAATATTGCAACTACTGCTTGTAAAAAGGGGCATGTTAAAGTAAACGGACAAGCAGTAAAACCAAGTAGAGAGGTCTATGTAACAGACAAAATTGAACTTAGAAAAAACCAGATTAATTATAGTTTAACAGTTTTAGATATTCCTCCTAACCGCGTTGGAGCAAAACTTGTTGACATCTATAGAGTAGATACAACTCCAAAGTCTGCTTTTGAAGCTCAAGAGCTTTTAAAATTTGCTAAAGATCATTATCGCAAAAAAGGCACTGGAAGACCTACAAAAAAAGACAGGCGAGACATTGACGATATTTATAAAGAAAATGAATCGTAAAAAGTAATTTAATTCTTTCTTCTGTTTTATATTTGACTAAAATAATTTCTTTATGACTGCATTAAAAAATAGTATTCTCTCTCACGACGAAATAAATCATAAAATAAAACGTATTGCTTATCAAATTTATGAGAGTAATGTTAACGAATCTGAGGTTATTTTAGCGGGTATAGATCGTAATGGTTATATATTGGCAGAGAAGTTAAAAACAATATTAGAAGACGTCTCCCCTATTACTCCTATATTATGTAAAGTTAGTATTGATAAAAAAGATCCTAGACAAACTATAGAAACATCAATTACACCTGAAGCTTACACTAATAAATCTGTTATACTTATAGATGATGTTTTAAATTCTGGAACAACCTTAATTTATGGCGTAAAGCATTTTTTAGATGTTCCATTAAAACAATTTAAAACTGCTGTATTGGTAAACCGAAATCATAAAAAATATCCTGTAAAAGCAGATTTTAAAGGCATATCGTTATCTACCTCTTTAAACGAACATGTAAATGTTGTTTTAGAAGGTGATACTTATGAAGCTGTTTTAAAATAACTTTAATAAAATAGCTTCTATAATTGCTTCTGGATTTTCATTGGCATCTATTGTAACATCTGCTTGATTATAAAAATTAGACCTTTCAAATAAATGTTTGCCAATAAATTCGGTTAATAATTCTTCTGTTTCTATATGGGCTATAATTGGCCTTTGCTCCTTTTCTGTTTTTAACCTGTTAACTAATTCTGGAATAGAAACTCTTAAATATATTGTTTTAAAGTTCTCGTTTGCTTTAAGCAACGCCATTGTATTATAATAACATGGCGTCCCACCACCTAAAGAAATCACTGTTTTCTCACTTGTATCTAACAGCGTATTTAAATGTTTATGTTCTACTTTTCTAAAAAATAGTTCTCCTTTTTTATCAAATAGTTCACTTACCGAATTCTGTTCTTCAGATTCTATATAAGCATCTAAATCAATATAATTATAATGTAAGGCTTCTGCTAGTTTTTTTCCTATTAATGACTTCCCTGAGGCCATATATCCTAATAAAATTATATTCATTTTTTTGTTATCAATTTGATTATTAAAAGCATAGAAAATTGCAGTGCAAAAAAACAAAAAAAACTTTAAATTAGTGTTGGAATATCGATAAAAGCTTTTATATTTGCACCCGCATTAGGGAAATAACTTAATGTTAATAATGACCTGGTAGCTCAGTTGGTAGAGCATCTCCCTTTTAAGGAGAGGGTCCTGGGTTCGAGCCCCAGCCCGGTCACAACACAAAAGCAGTTAACCTAATCGTTAGCTGCTTTTTTTATTTAACGAGTAAATAGATAGTCTTTAAAATTAAATTTATAAATTCTCTTCTTAAAAAAGTTAAGCAATACCTAACATTTTTATACCTTTACTCTTATAAAAGCGCACGTGGCGGAATTGGTAGACGCGCTGGCTTGAGGGGCCAGTGACCGTTTTTGGTCGTGGAAGTTCGAATCTTCTCGTGCGCACATGTTTTATAGCATTTACTAAATATCTTTTTATAGTAATGCAATCCCATTGCATTACTTTTCTTTTTACATTTGTACTGTGAAGATTTTTTCAGCCATATTATCCTTAATCATTATAACAACATCGATATTTTCGTTTGGTGATGAATTTTTAATTAATAATGATGAAATGGTTGCTATCACGCATATAACAGAAACCAACACTATTCACGAGGGGCATCATATAGATATCGAAGGGCATAAAGAACATCATGATGATAAAAATCACCCGGAAGATTCTAATTGTGACAAGGAGTGTCATTTTTGTATTTGTTCTTGCACTTCTTCTAACGTTATAGTCTCTGTTTTTAAGTTTGAATTTAGTAATTTAGAATACTTTAGTTCTAAAATAACTATAAGTCATAATTCTTCTTATACCAATCAGTATTTAGATTCTATTTTCCAACCTCCACAAGTTTAATTAAAAATAGTCCGATTTTCCTTAATCTAGGAAACCATTATTCTTTTCTCATTTTTGGGTAAAGCCTCTTTTTAATTAAACTTAAATAAATCAAATGATTAATAAACTTATTGAGTTTTCAATCAATAACAAATTTGTTATTGCATTGTTTACACTTGCATTAATTGTAGGCGGAATTTATAGTGCTAAACAAGTTCCTGTAGATGCTGTTCCAGATATTACAAATAATCAGGTACAAATAATTACCCAAGCTCCTAATTTGGGTACGGAAGATATTGAACAGTTTATAACCTACCCAATAGAGGTTGCAGTTGCAAACCTTCCCGAGGTTACAGAAATTCGTTCTATCTCGCGTTTTGGTTTGTCTGTTGTTACTATTGTTTTTAGCGATGATCTAGACACTTATTTACCAAGACAACTTGTTTCAGAAAAATTAACTGAAATTAAAGCTAGCATTCCCGAAGGTTTTGGTACACCAATGATGGGCCCTATTTCTACAGGTCTTGGAGAAATTTATCAATATACTTTAGAGGTAGACTCTAAATTTAAAAACAACTATAGTCCTACAGAGCTACGTAGTATTCAAGATTGGATTATTCGTAGGCAAATGGCAATGGTTCCCGGTGTAGTAGAAGTTAATGCTTTTGGAGGAAGTGCTAAACAATACGAAGTCGCTATAGACCCTAACGAAATAAATGCTATTGGTATAACTATTAATGATGTTTATCTAGCCTTAAAAAACAATAATGAAAATACAGGTGGAGCTTATATTGAAAAAAATCATCAAGCAAACTTTATTAGAGGAGAAGGTTTAGCACGCTCGCTAGATGACATTAAGAATATTGTTATAACTAATAAAGGTGGTATTCCTATAACTATTAAAGATATTGGAACTGTAAAATTTGGCAATGCAACCAGATATGGTGCATTAACTAAAAATGGTGAAGGTGAAGCTGTAGGTGGAATGATTTTAATGTTAAAAGGTGCTAGTACAAATACAGTTATAAAAAGTGTAACGGAACGTATAAATGACATACAAAAATCCTTACCAGAAGGCATTACAATAAAACCCTTTCTAGATAGGAGTAAATTAATTGCAAATACAACATCTACAGTAAAAAACAATTTAATAGAAGGTGCACTTATCGTTATTTTTATTTTAGTCTTTTTCCTTGGTAATTGGAGGGGCGGCTTAATTGTAGCATCTACTATCCCTCTATCATTGCTCTTTGCATTTATTTTAATGAATATTTTCGATGTATGGGCTAACCTTATGAGTTTAGGTGCTATAGATTTTGGTATTATTGTAGATGGGGCCGTTATTATTGTAGAAAGTACAGTTTTCTTAATCTATCAACGCATTCAAAAAAACAAACCTGTTTCTGCAAAAGATAGAGATAACATTACCTACAAAGCTTCATCTAAAATGATGAATACTGCATTTTTTGGTCAATTTATTATTCTTATTGTATTCTTACCAATTTTAGCCTTAGAAGGTGTGGAAGGCAAAATGTTTATTCCTATGGCACTAACGTTTAGTTTTGCCATGATTGGAGCAATGGTACTTTGTTTAACTTATGTTCCAATGGCTACTGCTTTATTTTTAAAAGCCCCAAAAACAAAAAAAGTGTATTGGGGAGACAACATTGTACATTGGTTAGAAAATAAATACGAATCCGTTTTAGTTAGAACTTTAAAAAGAGGGCGATTAATTGTAATTTCTGCATTAGTTCTGTTAGGTATTTCTGGCTATGTTTTCTCTAAAATGGGCGGTGAGTTTATTCCTCAATTAGACGAAGGAGATTTAGCTTTTCATGCTATTTTAAAACCAGGCAGTTCACTTTCTGAAACAATTACAACTACTACAAAAATTGAAAAAATTGTAAAAACTAACTTTCCTGAAGTTAAAGACATTATTAGCCGAATTGGTGTAGCTGATGTCCCTACAGACCCAATGCCAATGGATATTGCTGATGTATTTGTAATTTTAAAACCAAAATCTGAATGGGTTAGCGCTGTTACAAAAGAAGAACTTATTACTAAAATTAAAGAAGAAGTAGAACAAGTTCCTGGGGTAAATTACGAGTTTACACAACCTATCGAAATGCGATTTAATGAACTAATTACTGGGGTTCGCGAGGACATTGCTGTAAAATTATATGGTGAGGATTTAGACATTTTAGCAAAAAAAGCAGAAGAAATAGGTAAAATTATTGCTACAGTAGATGGGGTTGCAGATATGAAAGTTGAAGCAACTACAGGACAACCACAAATTACTATTAAATACAATCGAAATAAACTAGCACAATATGGCTTACAAATAAATGAGTTGAATCACTTAATTCAAACAGCATTTGCTGGAGGTATGGCAGGAACCATTTTTGAAGGTGAAAAGCGTTTTGATTTGGTTGTTAGGTTAAAAGAAGAGTTACGTAAAGACTTAAACCATGTAAAAAACCTATTTGTGCCTTTAGCTAACGGAAGTCAAATACCACTTAAAGAAGTTGCTAGTATAAGTTACAAACCAGGCCCTATGCAAATTAGTAGAGATAATACTAATCGTAGAACCTATGTAGGAATTAATGTTAGAGGCCGTGATATTAAATCTTTAGTTGAAGAGATTCAACAAAAAATTGATACAGAAATAAAACTACCTACTGGCTACTATGTAAGATATGGTGGTGCTTTCGAAAATTTAGAACGCGCTACAAGCAAATTAAAAACAGTAGTACCTATTGCATTGGGACTCATTTTTATACTCATTTTCTTTGCCTTAAAATCTATTAAACAAACGCTAATGATATATATGGCCATTCCTTTAGCAACTATTGGCGGAATATTTTCATTAATGCTACGTGATATGCCTTTTAGCATTTCTGCTGGTGTAGGATTTATAGTCTTATTTGGTGTTGCTGTATTAAATGGGTTAGTACTTGTTAGCGGATTTAATGAATTAAAAGCTGAAGGTGTAACCAATATTAACGAACGTATAAGAATAGGAACTCGCAGACGTATTAGGCCAATTCTTTTAACAGCATTAACCGATATGCTTGGATTTTTACCAATGGCGCTCTCTACCTCATCTGGTGCAGAAGTACAACAACCATTGGCCACCGTTGTTATTGGCGGTTTATTAACCTCAACATTATTAACCTTATTTATTATCCCAATTCTATATAAATGGATTGAAAGTAAAGCACATAACACAATGAAATTTAAAACCCCAAAAACGGTTATTACAGTTATTTTATTAGGTTTTAGTTTTGGAATAGCACAAGCCCAACAAAAAACGATTACAATAGATGAAGCTGTAAAAATTGCTATAGAAAATCACCCTACACTAAAAGCTTCTCAATTATATATAGAAAAAGAAAAAGCTTTAAAAACTACAGCATGGGACTTTGGCTCAACTCAATTATTTACCGCTGGAGAAGAAATTGGCAATACTAATGCTCCTACATATACT
>NZ_JBSHNS010000416.1:0-1882 GCF_053601635.1 Pontimicrobium sp. MEBiC01747 | reverse complement strand
AATTCATTCTTTCCAGAAAAAGAAAAAATCACAGATTCTGGAATTGGGCTAGAAAACCTAAAGAAACGATTAGATATTTTATATCCAAATCAATTCAATTTAATTACCAAAGAAGAGAACAACACCTATATTGCACAACTAACATTTAAATATAAAGAGTAATGCTGTCCTGTATTTTAATTGATGACGAGCCTTTAGCGCTTAACTTGTTAGAAGATTATGTAAAAGCTACACCATTTTTAAAGCTGACAGCAACATGTAATAATGCTATTGCTGCCATTGAAATATTAGAAAAAGAACCTGTTGATTTAATTTTTACAGATATTCAAATGCCAAATTTATCTGGAATGGAGTTTTCAAAACTAATTTTAAATAACAAGGCTAAAATTATTTTTACGACTGCGTTTGAAGAATTTGCAGTAGAAAGCTATAAAGTCAACACCATTGATTATTTAGTAAAACCCATCAGTTATCCCGAGTTTTTCACTGCTGCCAATAAAGCCAAACAACAACTACTTCAAGATACTAGCCAAGTGGCTATAGATGATTATATTTTTGTTAAATCAGATTATAAACTAATTAAGATTGATTTAAAAGATTTGATTTATGTTGAAGGACTTAAAGACTATTTAAAATTTTATACAGTTAATTCTGAAAAACCAATTCTTACCCTAAAAAGTATGAAATCTTTAGAAGAAGAGTTGCCAAAAAGCCAGTTTATGCGTGTGCATCGGTCGTTTATGGTAAATTTAAAAAAGATAACTACAATAGAGCGCAATCGTATTGTTTTTGGTGATAAATACATTCCTGTTTCAGAAAAATATAAAGACACTTTTCTAAAATTTATCAAATCAGATTTTCAATAATAGGTAAAATTCCTCGAAACGTCTATTAATCATCCATAGACATCTATTTCATTTTAAAAAGAAAATAAGATTCTTCAATTTTGATGTATTAATAAAAAACAGACATCTATGGTAAACTTACAGATGTAAGACTGTTTTTTCAATTAAAAATAACGATCTGGAATTAACTACTAAAACTGTTTGCGGTAGGTGAGAGGTCTATAAAAAGGATAAAAATTAATATGAAGGAGAATACTGCTCAAATATCAAATTGGAAAGGGTATGCATTAGACCTCATTATTTACATAGCTATTATGTTTTTAATTAGGGAAACATCCATTCCCAATACTCACTATTTAGTAACCGGTTTTTTATATTCAGGTACTACATTATTAGTAGCTACTTTGATGATGAAAAGACGTGGTTTAACATGGAAAGCGCTGGGTTTAGTTAAGCCAAAAAGTATTAAAAAGACACTTATAAGTTCTGTAGTAATCTTTATTACTATTATAGCTACATTGCTTATTTTTAATCTTATACAAGATTCATTTGCAATTACTAAAGAAAGTAGCGAAGCTGTTAGCTGTACTAATACAGGGCATTCATTACGCAACGGAGATTATAGCTATGTCTTTTCAATTATCATTTTTGTATGGTTACAATCTGCTTTAGAAGAATTATTAGAACGTGGATTTCTTATCACTTGGGTTGAGGGTTTATGCATTAACACAAAATTTAAAACTATTATAGCTATTGTTTTTCAGGCTTGTATTTGGGGGTTTCGTCATTCGTATGATATTTCTGAACGCTCAATTTCTGTTTTCCTAATCGGGATCATTATGGGCATTGCTTATGTAAAACTAGACCGAAACTTATGGCCAGTTATTATTGCACATTGTGCAATGAATACAATATCTTTAATATAATTAAAACTAATATTAATACATGTAAAGTATTAGTGTTACTTTTTTAGCTTTAATTACAGTAGCATCTCCCAAAAGCGCTATTCCGCTAATTGTTATAAAATGTACTATAAT
>NZ_JBSHNS010000415.1:0-9501 GCF_053601635.1 Pontimicrobium sp. MEBiC01747 | reverse complement strand
GATGTATTATCTGGAGCCTGTGAAAAGCATTCTAAACTTAGAGTTAAAAAAATAAAAAGTAAGAGGGATTTTTTATTTGAAATCATTAATCAAAAACTATAATTAATAAACAAAAATAGCTTTTTTTTACAAAAAACTATTTCATTGCAAAGGTTCTAAATATCAGTCGTTTAAATTTATAAAAGTTACAATCTTTTTATAAATCACTGCATATCTATGTTTTAAATTTAAATATTATTAGCAATCTTTGGTGAACAACATTAAATCTATTAATAATATTTACAAGTATGAAAACTCAAGCAAGCAAAAAATTACAATTCAAAAAGAATGAAATTATCGAATTAAATGACGAAAACTTATTAAACATAAAAGGAGGAACAGTAACCTCTATAGGTTCTGTTATAATAAGCCATACTGGTAGCATTGTCGACAGACCTACCTTTACCTTATGTGATCAAGTTGCCGCTCACCTACAAAATCGATAAAAGATTAATTAAAAAAAACGTGTAATTTAGAGATTACACGTTTTTTATTACGACTTAAAGTCTCTATTTAACTTCTATAAAACATGTACTACTAATAAGCAAGAAAATAAGAATAGACTTAGAAATATAACGTTACGTTTTTCAGATTTATTTACTTTTTCTTGTAGTTCTACTACAAATATAAAAGCGCTAAAAATGATCATTAAATATTTTGAAATACTGTCATAAAAATACCAATCTGTATTCATTAACTGCTCTATAATATCTAATTGAAGATTAAAATAATACAATTCATTAGGTAACATAAAAAAAGTGAATAAAAACTTTATAATTTCAAAGATTACAAAAGTTATAACTACCTTTTTAAGGGCATTAATAATTTTATAATTATCTATTTTAGATTTTATTATATGTTTAAAAAAGTAACTTCCTCCTATTAATAAATAAACCATAAATATGGAAAAAATAGCAGAGGTTACTAAACTAATGTAAGACGATACTCTGGCAGTCTTAACTATTGACGAATCTACTAACTCTAATATTAAGTTTAATCTAAATATTCCAAAAATTACAATCGCTGCAAAGTATATTAATAAAAATTGAAAAAAGATTGATGCTGAATGCTGTGTTTGTTTTTGAATAAGAGTTTTAGTTTTCATAATACTTCAATTATTGATGCTATAAATAGTAATGATATAGGTTTTAAAAGCGGTTTCGCTTTAGGTATTAAGGCTAGGCTTATCTCTTTTTCTAGTAGTATTTTTTTATAAAAGACAAATCCCCCTAACCCAACTTCTGCAAAAAGAAATAATGCATAGAGTTCCAATGGACCATGTTTTAGCGCATATATAAATGTTTGAATATCTAAGCTCTGATAGCCTAGTAAAATTATAATTGCAAATAAATAACCATTCCAAAAAAGTACTATACTCGTTAAAATGCCTCCAGATAAAAAACCTAAAAAGGATAAAACGAAAGCTACTATTAGATTATTAATAAAAATGTTTAAAAAATCAATGTTAATGTTGATAGCTTGTATATTTTCATAGCTTATTTTATTTTCAATATCTACACAGGCGTCTTGAGAAACAGCTGTATAAAACATTATATAGCTAAAGAAACCTAATGCGAAAATAAATAGGGATAAAAGTTTATACTTCATAGCTATTAGTTTTAATATTATTTATTCTCTTTAATAATTTAATACCTAAGTACCCGCTTAAAGAGATATTATCATTTACAATATTATCTAAGTTGTTTAGAGCCCTTATGTAATTTACTTTCCCAACTTTTTTGGAAGCAAATAAATCTGCGCGAAAATCAAGAGAGTTTTTAATTTTTGCTGGTATATATACGAAGAGACACCCTATTAACATCCCTGTTATAAAAACGGTTACAGCCTCAAAAAAAACATTATCTATATATATGTCAATAAAGTTAGATTTTACAAAGAATACTAAATAACAAATTAAGGTTAACATTAAGTTAGATAAGTAGAGTATAAATAAATGGTTCTTTTTTATATGTCCAACTTGATGATAAATAATAGCTTCGATATCTTCGTTACTTAAATTATTAATCAATGTTTTTTCAATTAAAATTGTTTTTGAAAAAAGCATTGTTCCTATTGTAAAAGCATTATTATTTGTTTTAATACTAACAATCTTAATTTTAGGATTTAAACCTTTTTCAATTAAAAAACACCTTAAATCATTATTTATTAAAGTTTTATCTTTTATAAGAAAATAATATAATGGTTTTACTAATAATGTATATGCTGGTATTACAGCTAAAAGAATTATTATTAATAAGTAATTAACTGGTTTTTCCGAATTACTAAAATGATAAATTACTATAGATATAACTGATAAAAAAAAACCTAACAATACAGTATTAATTATAGTTTTTAAAAGCTTTATATTCTGTGACATACAATTAAGTTTTAATTAAGATTTTTAATATTACCTGAAAATATATTTAAATATATTTTCAGGTAAATTTTAAGTTTTTATAAAGCTCCTATTCCAGCTCCAATCACCATTCCTGCTGGTCCTCCTATCGATCCTATTCCAGCTCCAAGTTCTGCCCCTGCAATTGCTCCCGTAGCTGTGTACATAGCTGTTGCTGCATGTGATAATCCATCTGGTGTATCGCATAACTCTGTCATAGCCCATCCAACGTTAGCTGACACTTTATTTTGTATTGTATTCATTGAAAATAATAACCCTAAACATACTGCTAAACCTAATACTCTTTTTTTTGTGTTCATAATTTTGAAAATTTGTGTTTATATATTCTTAATGTTGTTTTAAGTGATATTAAGATTTGTCACTTATTTAATTAGAAATGACGGTTTAAAATATTAGTTCTTTTTTATATTCGATAAAGACGATGACTCTAACCAATATTTATATTTTCTATTAAATGTTTTTAAATACTTTATAAATCTAAAGTGCTCCTACACCTAAACCTATTGCCATTCCTACTGGTCCTCCTACAGATCCAATAGAGGCACCAACCTCTGCGCCTGCCCAAGCTCCTGCGGCTCCACCTACAGCTGCTCCAGCTACTTCGTCTGCTTCAAATTGTGAAGCTACTGCCCAACCAATTTTAGCCGACATATTCTCTTGAATAGAATTCATTGAAAATAATAATCCTAAACACATTGTTAATCCTAATACTAATTTTGAATTTTTCATCTCTTTTAAAATATTATTTCTTATTAGTTAGTAAAATCGATTATAATGTCATCTGGTAAATGAAAAGACATATCTTTTGTATCTTTTATAGATATTTTAATAGATGTATCCATTGTTGATGAATCACTGTGTTGACATCCTCCATTAACACCTAATAATTGCCCATCTTGTAATTCTAGTATTGACTCTTTTGTAAATACTAACTTTTCGTTTTGTTTTTTCATAATTCTAATATTTAAAGTTTAAAAATTAGACATAACTTGCCTTTGTAAAGAACCGACTACTAACTAATAATAGCGTAAATAGTGTTCATCAGTTCTCCATCTCAAGCACGATAAATGCCCTCTAATTGTTTTTCTGTATCCTAAATATTAAAATGTGAGACTCTAGGTAATATTTTTCTCGCTTTGTATAAAAGTGATAAAAAACATATATTTGCAGAGTATAACATATTGACGGATATGGAATACAGAAAATTTGTGTTTTCAAAATTAACAGAGCTTTACAGAGCTCTGTTTTTTTCTTCTAATAAATTTAAAGTAATTACTTATTTATTATTTACTGTGATATCTCTGAAACAAAGATACATTGAAATAAAAGTGGAAAACAAATGACTTTACCTAACTTTTATAAAAGTTATATTATACTTTTTATAAAAATTACGCATCTTAAAAACAAATAAACACCTGTATTTCAAACACTTAAATACTTTGTAATAAAATCACATTTCTTGTATTTTTTTAATATAAACAGATGGTGTAATTCCTGTTATTTCTTTAAAATATCTTGAGAAAATATTAGCATTTTTATAGCCCACTTCTTCTGCTATAGCCTTAACAGAATAAGAACGAAGTCTCTTATTGTTTTTTAATTCTATTATAACATAATTAATTCTTAAATCGTTTACATAGGTACTAAAGGACTTCCCTAAGTGTGTATTTATTACTTTAGATAAGTATGTTGTATTTGTTTTAAGGCGTTTTGCCATGTTATGAAGTGTACAATCTTGTCTTAAAAAATAAGCTTTCTCTTCTAACTTAGTAAGCTTAACTAGAATTTCTTCTACTTTTTTATCCTTTATTATTGTAGATTGCTCTTCATCTACATTAGCTTCTTTTTTGGTTGCCTCATTAATATCAATAATAGTTTTTATTCCATTTTCTTTAGAAAGAATAGAATTTGTGTTAGATGGTTTTTCTTCTATATCAGTAATTCCAACTACAGGTTGTAATATGCTTTCTTTATTTAAAGTGTTGGCTGTATTTTTAATAATACTTTGTTGCTTTTCGTATGTATTTATTTTAACCATTAGCTCTTCAAAACGTTGCTGGTTTTTAACAGCTTTCTTTTTATTAAGAAAAACAACTACAACTATTAATAATAATAAAACAGAACTTATTACTACCCAAAGCTGTTTTGTTTGTTTTTCTTTTTCTTTTTTTGAAATTTCTTCTTTTAACTCTTCTTCATAACTATCTTGAACATCTGAAACTTTTTCTCGCACTTCTATATCATGAATACTTTTTATTGCAGACAAGTATTCTTGCAGAGCTTTTTCTTTTTCCTCGATTTGTTTAGAAAAATAAGTATTAGAAAGCCTAACACTATCCATATCTTTATAGACATCGGCTATTAATTTGTAATATTTAGATTTTTGAAGAGCTGATTTTTCTTTTTTGTTATTTAAAATCATCTTTAATTTTATTAATGATTCTTCATAACTTTTAGTATTGTAAAAAATGGAAGCTAATCTAAAGTTTATTTCATTAATAAATACCTCATTTTTTAGTTGTTTGGCATATTGTATTGCTTTTTCTGCTGCTAATCTTGTCTTATCATATTCTTCTAATAAAAATTGCACTCTAGACTTGAACTCGCACATATAATATAAAAACTCAACATTATTATGTGTTTTTGCATCAATAATGCCTTCTTCAATAAGCATAATAGCTTTATTATATTCTTTTTTAGTTATATAAACTTCAATAAGGCTTTTTCTATTAAATTTAAGAAGACTTGGGCTAACTCCTGTTTTTTTCTGTTTTTCGTACTCCGTTTTTAAATATTTAAATGCTTCTTCAAATTGTTCTTCTTTACTAAAACCCACTTTAGCTTTTACTAGATCTATAGTATATTTTATATCTGTAACTAAATCTTCTTTACCTTCTTTTCTGGCTAATTCAAGAATTTGGTTATAGTACCTTAGTGCTTCATTATAGTTATAATTATTATCGTATATTCTTGCTATAAAATGTGTTGTTTCAATTATATCTATAGGACTCTCTAATAAACCTAATCTTTTATTATAATAATATAGTGTACTATCTAATTGACTCATTTTTTCATGAGCAACTGCCAATATAGAATAACCTAAACTTATGTTTTTTTTATTTTTTTTCTCCTTATTTAGTTTTACGTATTTATGGATATACCCAATTGCTTTTTCTGGATTGCTGTTTAGGTTTTTTTTTATCGAATCTTTTAAAGATGTTGTATTCTCTTGACCGTTTATAAAAAAACTTAAACACAAAAAGCTATATAAAAAAAACTTTTTTACTTTCATTAATTACTTTAATATTTAGAATAATTACATTACAAAACTACGTTTTTTAAAAACAATAAAAAATATTTATAACCAATTGAAAAACAATATTTTAAACAAAAATTAATTACCTTATTTTTTATAAATCATACTATCCTTGACTTTGTAAGAAAAGATATATTGTTCATATTTGTTGAACAAACAAAATATAAAGTAATTATGAAAACTCAAGCACAAAACAAATTACAATTTAACAAACAAAACATTATTGAATTAAACGATGTTAATATGGCAAACATTAAAGGGGGAACTCAAACAATATCAACCCTTCAATGTCTTACCCCTGATGTAGCTACCTCTTTAGGAAGTATAATACCACCTAGAGATACATCTTGGTTTTGTAATATGGTTAACCTAGAGAACGAGTTTGGTCAATAAAATAAAGATATTCTTCACAAATTAATAAGGCATTTTCTAAAAAAGAAAATGCTTTTTTATTAACTAATTTGTTTTTTTTATCTCTTTTTTAAAGAAAATAATTAGAGAATAAAAAAACATAGTTAATGAGAATAATAAAAGCAACAACGCACAACCCAATAAAGGAGCGTAAATAATAAAGTTATAAAAGAAAATTCCTAATTTTAATAAAGGATACATTACTAGAAGTAAGATTATTATTTTTATGCAATTTTTCATAGAATTACACTTTTCTAGTAAACATATTTATTAATTTCCCCCTTATTAAATAATTAACTACTTTTAAATTATAAAACTATAATTGTTTTTTTGTTTATCGATAAAGTCGACGGCTTAGATTAAACCTTTATAATTTAAAAGCAGTTAATACTACAATTCTTATCTCTACAACTAGTCATAATAATTATATTTAATTCAAAGAACTTTTGGACTAGGACCACATAAAATTATTACTAATAATTACTATAACAATTATAGAAACAATGTTTGTTTTTAAACTTACTATATTCTCTTGTAACTTATTTTTAGCTCTATAGAAGAGTTGGCTACTAACTAATACTAGTGTTTACCAACTCAAAAAACTTAGTAAGTTTTAAATACGTTTAAATAATTTCTTTATAAAATTTAAAAAGGATTGGTATAAAGCATTTTTATTCTTTAGCACATGAATTCAGTTAAGCCTTATAATAATTCTAAATAAATTTATAGAGTTAAAACTATCTAGGGTATTTATTTCTTAGTCCAAAGTAATTTTAAATAAAGCTAGAACGCAAGAGAAGTAATCGCGTTTTTATAAAATATCAGCACTATAACTAGCACTTAAACAACTATATATAAATGTTTTAAGAAATACTTATTTACTATAGTTCGTTTATTTTTTTTATATAGACAGAAGGGGTAATTCCAGTAGATGCTTTAAAAGCCCTAGCAAAGGAATCTCCATTTTTATAACCTATTTCCTCTGCAACTCCTTTAATTGAATATGATCTTAAGCGTTTATTATTTTTTAGTTCTATAACTACATAATTTATTCTAAGTTCATTTATGTATGTACTAAAAGATTTATTAAGGTGAGTATTTATTATTTTAGAAAGGTAAGATGTGTTTGTTTTAAGCTTTTTTGCCATATTTGGCAGTGTACAATCTTGCCTTAAGTAGTATTGCTTTTCTTCTAATTTATTTATTTTAGAGAGTATTTCTTCTATTTTTTCATCGTCTATAATGTAACTATTATCACCAGAGTCACTTATTGTTTCATTATCAATTAAAAGTTTTTCTTCTTCGAGTTCTATATCCTTTTTTTCAGTTATAGATTTAGCAGTTATTTTTTCCTTTGATTTAGCTTTGCTATTTTGTGCCTCGTAATCTTTAATTTTTAGCATTAAATCGTCAAAACGATTTTGGTTTTGCC
Source organism: Pontimicrobium sp. MEBiC01747 (assembly GCF_053601635.1). Taxonomy (NCBI): domain Bacteria; kingdom Pseudomonadati; phylum Bacteroidota; class Flavobacteriia; order Flavobacteriales; family Flavobacteriaceae; genus Pontimicrobium; species Pontimicrobium sp. MEBiC01747. The sequence continues at coordinate 1,887 of NZ_JBSHNS010000415.1, read as the reverse complement.
TTTGGTTTAATCTTAATTTACAGATAACCAGTATACACAATACTATAAAAACTATACATGAAATTATCCAGAATAGTTTATTTCTTTCTTGTCTCTCTCTCTCTTCTATTTCTTCTTTCATGAAAACTTCATGAATAGTATCTAATGTTTTCAATTTTTTCTGAGATACTTTTTCTTTTTCTTTAAGAGACTTCTGGTTAAACAAGTTAGAAAGCGTTATACTGTCTATGGCCTCATAACTATTAGCCATAAGGTGATAATAGTTATATAACTGCTCTGGAGAATGCTCGTAATTTAAATTTCTTTTTAATAAAATGATTGCTTGTTCGGGTTCTCCCTCTTCTAAATAGATTAATGCTCTAACATAGTTAGCTTCATTAATAAACTCATTATTATTTAATTGTTTAGCTGTTTCTAAAGTTTCATTTGAAGATGTTTTTGCTAAAGCAATTTTTTTCATTTCAAAGAGTGTTCTAGACCTTAATTGTTGGTAGTAATATAGAAATTCTAAATTTTTAGTTTGCTTAGATTCTGTTACACCTTCTTCTGAAAACAGTAATGCCTTTGCTAATTTTTTATGTGTTAGATAGCTTTTAACTAAATCTAGCCTAGCATATCTTAAGTTGTACCTTTTATCTTTAGATTTTTTACTTTCTTTATTATAAGCTTCTATAAAAAGAGGTATTATTTCTTCAGACTTATTAACTTTATTTTTAATATGTTTTAAGGCATTAAGAGCTCTTTGTTTTCCTTCTTCTAATTCAAATTTTTTAGATAACTCTAAACATTCTTTTTGTAGTGCTACTGCTTTATTATAATCACTTTGGTTTTCATATATAATTGCAACACTATGTGTAATATCTATTATATTTTGAGGTTCTTTAGAGACCTCCTTAGATTTATCATAATAGTATAATGTGCTATCTATTATTCCACGAACTTCGTACTCTACTGCTAACGTACCTAAAGCAAGTAATATGTTTTTTGTATTATTTTCTTGTTTACTTTTTTCTAAGAATTTTTTACTGTACACAATCCCTTTTACAGGGTTGCTGTAGATGTATTTTTTTATAGAGTCTTGGTAAGGTTTTTTTATGTTTTTTGTAGATGAAGTTTCTCTTTTAGGTGAGCATGAAAAAATGAAACTAAATAATAGCGCAAAAAATAAAAAGTTTTTTTTTAATAAAAACATAAAAACAATTACATCTGTTTAAAATATATACAGCGACTAAGTTAGTTTATAATGATAATAAAACAAAACTTTTGACTTACTCAAAAATACAATCTGACATATAATTTTATGTCCAGTTTTTAACTTGTAGCTATTATATTAATCTGTAAAAAATATTGCAAACACCCACAAGCTACTATTTAATTATTCTTTTATTTTTAACTATTTTAGTTAAAAATTTATACTATTATATTGTTTTATGTGTAAATAATTCATTTTTTATTTTTGAAACACCAAAAACACATAACTTATTGAAAAACAGAAAATTAAACGAGCTTTATATAACTCATTTTTATAAAAACTCGGTGCTATTACTTTATATTAAGAGTAAGTAAAAATATATTTGTTATGTTGATTAATGATAAAACTTAAAAACTTATGAAAACTCGAGGGACAAAAAAAAAACTACATTTTAAAAAAAGTGCTATAGTAGAACTTAACGACTCAACGTTATATTCTATTAATGGTGGTTTAATTATGAACAATAACCCTGTTCTTGATCCAGGAAATAATGGCTCTGTAATTATTAATACTTCATTACTTAGGCCTTTTACAAATAACGACAGACCAACATCTGGAGCACTTTGTAAAAATACTGGAATGGTAATTTAAATTTCTACATATAGTTAAATATGTACTAATAGGTCCAACACAAC
>NZ_JBSHNS010000414.1:0-12783 GCF_053601635.1 Pontimicrobium sp. MEBiC01747 | reverse complement strand
AGAGTATAAAGCGTTGTATGGAAATTGCAGCAGCTGGAGGACATAATATTATATTAATTGGTCCACCAGGAGCAGGAAAAACCATGCTTGCCAAGCGATTGCCAAGTATATTACCACCAATGACTTTAAATGAAGCATTGGAAACAACCAAAATACACAGTGTTGTAGGACGAGTCAAGGCAGAAGCTGGAATCATGGCACAACGCCCTTTTAGAAGTCCACATCATACTATAAGCAATGTCGCATTAGTAGGAGGAGGAAGCTATCCACAGCCAGGAGAAATCTCATTATCACATAACGGCGTATTATTTTTAGATGAACTACCAGAATTTAAACGAGAAGTTCTAGAAGTAATGCGGCAACCACTAGAAGATAGAGAAGTTACTATTTCTAGGGCAAAATTTACAGTAACCTACCCATCGTCGTTTATGTTAGTGGCAAGTATGAATCCAAGCCCTAGTGGTTATTTTAATGACCCAGATGCTCCAGTAACCTCTAGTCCAGCAGAAATGCAACGTTATTTAAGTAAAATCTCAGGGCCTTTATTAGATAGAATAGATATACATATTGAAGTAACTCCAGTACCTTTTGAGAAATTAAGCGAAGATAGAAAAGGGGAATCTTCGGTAGATATTAGAAAACGGGTTACTGCAGCCAGAGAGCGACAAACACAGCGTTTTGCAGACTCTAATGCAGTACATTATAATGCACAAATGAATACTAAACAAATTAGTAAGTATTGTGTATTAGACGAGCCCTCTAAAGGTTTATTAAAAACAGCTATGGAACGTTTAAACTTATCAGCTAGAGCGTACGATCGTATCCTTAAAGTATCCAGAACCATTGCAGATTTAGAAGGTTCAGCCTCTATTAAAGGTTCTCATATTAGTGAAGCCATACAATATAGAAGCCTAGATAGAGAGGGCTGGTTAGGGTAGTTTTTTACCAATTGATAATTGATTCTAAATTTAGCATTTTAAAAAATAAAATAAATGAAAAGAATATACCTACTAGTATTTTTATGTTTTCTATCAAATAATATCATAGGTCAGGAAGAAGAATTTATAGAAGTCGAAATTGAAGAAGTGGCAGAAGAAGAAGCTATTTCTATAGCTGCTCCAAATTTAAGTTTAAAGTCTAAACCAACGCATACTTATATAAACGATACATTGTGGTTTAGCTATGACTGGAAAGTGGTTAAAAATAAACAACTAGCCCATTATTATAGAACAAAACCAATAGCACAAGATAATCTGTATTTAATAAAAGACTATTATTTGGATGGAACACTGCAAATGCAAGGTACTTTTATAGATTTCGATGGGACTGTTAAACATGGATTAATTGAATATTACAGACCAAATAATACTCTAGAAAATAAAGTATATTATGAAAATAATAAGTTTAAAAATAGCTTTAATAAAGATAACAGTTTACAATTATTAGAAAGAAATACCTACAATTTTATTAAGTTTAATCTACCAAATAGTATTAAAAAGAAGGAGATAAATAATGAAGAGACTAACTTTTCTTTTCAAGATCTCTTTAATACAGATAAACAACTACGTGCCGAACTTAATATAGACGAATCTATATACATAACAAAGGAAGAAGGTAATGTAATAACCACTACAGAACGTAAAACTAACCGTGTTGTTTCTAAAATGCAAATTAATAGAGACAAAACAATAGAAGGAAACTTAAAACTATACGATGGCAGTATGCTAGCTATAGAAATTAAACCAAACCCTAAAAGTAAAGGCTATGAATTGGTTAGGTATCATAAAAACGGTAACCCATTTTTTACAACTAATATAAAAAGCGGTCACACTAAATATTTTTCGCCTAAAGGTGAGACAATTGCAGAAAATGATGGTGAGTCGGGATCATTTATATTAGGATTAGATAAAAAAAGAATATTAGGATTTAGCTACATATCTCCAATAGAAGAAGGGCAAAGTTTTATAATAAGTTATATAGAAAATGGAGATTTATTATATTCTAATCAGTATTATAGTTATAATGTGCCTTATAGAATTTTCGATAAAGCATCAGGTTATACCAAAGAATATAAAGAAGATGGTACTGTTATTAGCGAATATATAAACCCCAATAAAAAAACAAGTTTATACAACTTTGGTTTAGAAGATAAATTAACTAAAGGCTACCGTAGTACTTTATATAAATCTAAAAGACTTAAAACTAAAAGTTACTTTGAACCAAAGGCCAAAATAGTTGAACATTTTAGAGATAACGATAGTAAGCATCCAGAATATAAAGAATATTATAAAAAAGAAAAAATAGATGGTATTTATGGCTCACCATATCGTACTGTAAGATATAATGAAAAAGGTATAAAAGTTTTTGAAGAAGAAATAAAAGATAGAAATTATTTATCTACAAATTATAACGATAAAGGAAAGGTTATTGGTCAATTTTCTGGCGATTATATAAGAACTTTAAATACTTATCCAGATTTAGGAAATGATCAAGATGGTTATCTCTTAAAATCCTATGAAACCAATACTTATGATATGTTCAGGTCTCCAGAATACGAAGATATTAATGCAAAAATAACATTTGAGTTAATCTACGAAAAAGGCATAAAAAAACGAGAATTTTTAAGTATTAACAATGTAGTATTTATAGACTATAATTGGGATGGAAAAAGCAAATTTTATAATCCAATTAAAGGAGAAATAGTAACATCGGTATTTAAAGAAGGTCAAGTTATTTCTGGAGAATATGTAGAGTATTCAGTGTCTTACAATAACATTAAATTAACAACTATTGAACAGTATAAAAATGAAGCAGTAGTATATAAGGTGGATTTTAAAGACCAATACGATAAAGGAACATATTATACCCATAAAGTAGAAAAGGTAAATAATGACGATATTATAACAACTTACCTAAACGGAACAGAGTATAAATACAATAAAACAAAAAAAGACGGGAAATTTGTGGGTAAAAATTGGGATATAGATAAAATATTAAATGATAAATATACCTTTCATGATATAAATTCAGATTTATGTATTGCAGAATTTAAAAACGGAGACTTATTAAATATAAAAAGCTATCAAAGTAGGTTTTTTAACAATAGGGGGAGAGAAACACCAAATACAGAATATTTTCTTCTTACAAACAAATCATTATACAACAATGGAAAACTGATTGCATTAGAATCTTTTTATGACCCTGACAGTGAATTTAAAAACATTAGAAATAAGCTTGTATTAAAATTTAAAGACGAATTACCGTATAGTGGAGAAGTGTTTATTAATGCATACGATGATGAATATTACAGGCTAGAAAATGGAACAGTAATACAAAAACTAAAAACGAACTATAAAGAGTTTTATGAAGTCACCCCAAATACAGTAAAAGTAAAATACCTAAAAGAACAAAAAGAAATTACATACAATATGTATTTTCAAGTTATAGAATACAGACCTCAAACGGAGACTTACACTTATACAGCTGTAGATCCAGAAGGAAAAGAACATGAGGCAATATTTGATGGAAATAAAATGAAAAAAGGCATTTTTTATTATGAAAAAAGCTATGAAGGTATGTATACATTAATTGTAAAAGATGATAAGGTTTATAAAGTAGATAAGTATATTTCACCAAAAGCATTCAATAGTACTCTTGCTGTAGATTCTATACCAGTCTCTAGTTCTTATGAAGCATTTGATAAATTTTATGGATTTTATAGTTTTTCAAGCCCATTACAAATAAATAAAAGGGATTATGGAGACTTAGAATTAAAATTTTAAATCAAGAATTCTATTTTAAATGGTAAGTTTATAGAATAAAGTATTACAAACATAAAAAGCCTCATAAAATGAGGCTTTTTGTATTTTATTAATTAAAAAACTAGATGTTTAATCTTTTCCGTGTATTGCTTCCTCAATCTCACAACCAAATAAACTTTTTTGCATAATTAAGTTTGCAACACCTTCTGGCAGCATTTTTTGCCAACCATCTTCGTTATCTGAAATCATTTTTAAAACCTTACGAGAAAATACATTTAAGGTCGATGGATCTACATCTGCAATATCTACTACTTTTCCGTTATATTTAAAGAACTTGTAAAGTTCTTTCATTCTAGGGTGTACTTTTAAATTATCGCTAGTTGTTAACGTGCCATCACTGTTTTCCATAGGGTAGAGGTATACTCTTAAATCTTTAAAGAATAACTTACCAAAGGCTTCAAGAATGCCTCCACTTAAATGGCGATAGTATTTTTCATCAAAAATATCTACTAAGTTATTAACGCCCATTGCTAAGCCCATTCTAGACTTTGTATATTGAGAGAAATATTCTACTAATTTATAATACTCTTGGAAATTAGAGATTAATACCGTTTGCCCTAAAGAACATAGTAAACGCGCACGATCCATAAAATCTTGCTCATCGATCTCTCCTTCAGCTCTTAAGTTAGATAAGGTAATTTCAAAAATAACTTTTGTTTTGTCTTCATCAACCTTATTTTCTTTAATAAACATATCGTACGATTTCTTGTACATGTCCATGTTTACCTTTGTTACAGGTCTAAAACTACCACGTAAAGCTAAAATGTTTTTCTTATAAAGTACTCTTGCTGGTAAAACGTTATTACCATCTGGATCAAACATAATGGCATCTGTCATACCATTTTTTACCAATTGTAAACTCATTAAACGGTTATCTACATCTGCAAAAACAGGTCCAGAGAAATTAATGGTATCTATTTCTAATTGGTCTTTATCTAAATGATCGTATAAATAACGTAATAATTTTCTAGGCTCTCTAAACTTATAGAATGCTCCATAAATTAAGTTAGTTCCTAGTTTTCCTAATGTTTCTTGTTGTAAACGCGCGTCGTTTTCTTTAAAACGAACGTGCAATACAATTTCGTTATACTCTTTATTACCAGCTTCAACTTGGTATTTTATACCAACCCAGCCATGTCCTTTAAACTTTTTAGCAAAATCTATAGTGGCTACAGTATTGGCATAACTAAAAAATATTTTATTTGGGTGTTTGTCTCTAGTAATACGTTGCTCTATCAAGTTCATTTCATGATCTAGCATTTTACGTAAGCGTGCTTCGGTAACGTAGCGCTTATCTTTTTCTATACCATAAATGGCATCACTAAAATCTTTATCGTAAGCAGACATCGTTTTGGCAATTGTACCAGATGCGCCTCCAGCTCTAAAAAACTGACGAACGGTTTCTTGTCCAGCACCAATTTCTGCAAAAGTACCATAGATATTTTCGTTTAAATTAATACGTAACGCTTTATCTTTTAACGATGGAATACTTTCAATATTTATGTCTCCTTTTAACTTAACTTTCATAGTAGTGGGCTATAGTTTTTACTATTACAAATGTACCAAATAACTAGAGCAAACAAAAAAAATAATATACTTTTGTGATAAATCATTAAGCTTTTGAAAGTAACATTTTTAGGTACAGGAACTTCACAAGGGATTCCAATAATTGGATCTGATCACCCTGTATGTTTAAGTAAAAACCCAAAAGATAAGAGACTACGTGTCTCTGTTTTAGTAGAGTGGGAAGATTATACTTATGTAATAGATTGCGGCCCAGATTTTAGACAACAGATGCTTCAAGCAAACTGTAGCAAAATAGATGGTATTATATTTACACATGAACATGCAGACCATACAGCTGGGTTAGATGATATAAGACCATTTGTTTTTAGGCAAGGCGATATTCCTATTTATGCCCATAAGCGCGTTTTAGAGCAATTACGACTACGTTTTGCTTATATTTTTGAAACAGAAAATAAATACCCTGGCGCTCCAAGTGTTATAGAAAATGAAATTAAAAATGAAGCATTTACTTTAAAAAATATAACTGTTACACCAATTGAAGGTTTGCATTATAAACTTGAAGTTTTTGGTTTTCGGTTTTTAAATTTTGCGTATTTAACCGATATGAAAACTATTGCAGAAGAAGAGTTATCTAAATTAGAACATTTAGATGTTTTGGTTATAAACGCTTTAAGAGAAGAAGAACACATTTCTCATTTTAATTTAAAAGAAGCATTAGCGCTTATAAATAAACTTAAACCAAAACGTGCTTATTTAACGCATATTAGTCATTTATTAGGATTCCATGATGTTGTACAACAAAATTTACCAGAAAACGTTTATTTAGCTTATGATGGATTAGAAATTGAATTGTAATTTTTAAATTCGCAAACTTTAATAGAAATACTCGCTTAGTTATGAAGAATAGAATTTTTATGTATTTGTTTATTTTTTCGCTGTTATTGTTATTATTTCAGTTTATAAACTCAAAAAATATTTTTGATGACAGTAATCAAAAAGTAGCCGATTATAAGGCCAAAATTGAAAATTATAAAGAAGATATAAAGAAGTATAAAGATTCTATTGAGAATTTAAACGGAAAAGTTTATGAGTTATCTCAGTTTTCTATGAATGGTAATGAGCCTGCCATTACTTATTTTTTAAATCAAGGCTATAAAGTAGATAATGTATTATCTATAGTAGAGGACGAATTGTATGAACTTAATTTTGCTACAGGAGAGCATCCTCTTGTACCTTATGCGTCTAGCGAAGGAAACAAAATGCTAATAAGTGGTATTAGAATTTTAAACCATAAATGGGTTATTGCAAGTTTTACAGATAATCAATTTAATGGAGAGCTTTTTATTACATATAATTTTAATGATAAAGGAGAGCTTAAATTTAATTTAGAAGACTCTTTTTTATACCCATTAGAGTAATATAGATAACTACTATTTTGTTCAATAAACTATTTGCTTATTGTAAAATAACTAGTTGTTGTTACCTTATTTCCATTTGCATCATAGCCCTGTAGTAAAACTTGATAAGTCCCTGTGTTATCTGAAGCATAAGTATTAAAATTTAAAGACTCACTTGTAAAAGATACATTTGGCACCCATAACAGTTGCCTTCTATAATCTGGAATTCTATTAGTTTTATTACTAGAATAGTCTGGTTGATAATAATTTTTAAGAGGTATGGGTTTTTCTAATGTTATCTTTTTAATATAGTCGCCTTTTGCCGAAGATTTAAAATCTTTTAAATAAGTTTCTATATCTATTATACCATCAAATAGCTTTGCGCCGTATAAGTATTGTCCTCTAACAATGGTAATTTTTTTAATGTTATCGCAATTATAATATAGTAAATCGTCGTTATTGTCTATAATAATACCATCAACAAGAACTAACGGTTTTAATGAACTTATAGTGCTATTGTTGTCTTTTGCTTGGTAATCGTATACAATAAAACGACTTGATTCATTATTAACTCTAACAGCGGCATCTAAAATAACTTCTATAAATGTCTCTCTTACTGTCTTAAATCGCGTATAATCATCCAAAAGGTATTCTTTACCTAGTGGATAATAAAATGGTTTAGAGGCATTTATTGCTGTTAAGCTGTCTTGTTTTTTTTCGTAATAAGCATTGTCTATTTGGTTTTGTATGCTGCGTTGTTCTATATTTTGTTTTAATTCGGGATCTAGTTTTAGTTTATTAAAAGTTAGAGCTTCGTAATTATTATACTTATTAGCATTTAATTCTATTTTATAATCTTCCTTGTTTGTTTCTATAATTTGTAATATCCCTTTTTCTTCTTGGTAGTCTTCTGTTAAATTAAAATAGAACACGCCATTTTTATTTGTTTTTGCAATTTTAAAAATATAATTCTCACCAGTTACAGATAAAGAAATACTTACATTTTCTACTGCTTTGGTGTTTTTTATATTAGTTATTTTTCCAGAAATAAGTTCACCTCTTAGTTCTGGAATATATATAACCTCATTACTATTTTTTAATGAGATATAATTATTGGAGTTAGAGTTGTTAATGTAAACAGAATCTAGTTTTCTTACTGATAACGTATAATTTCCATTTTTAATAGTTTTATTTTCATTACTTAGTATATCTATTCTTATTTTTTCTCTGGTTTTATAATTTGTTTTAGAGGTAGAAATACTAATGTCTTTATTTACTATAGCTTGTGTTATTAGTTTCTTTTTTTTAGAAATGTCTATAGCAGTATCATTTTTTAACGCATTATTACTAGTTGAAAATGGATTTATAATAAAAATGTCTTTGACAAAGCTGTGTTGCGTTGTATTGTTTTTTGTCCAATTGGTGTAACCTATTAGTTTATAGTGCCCAGTTTTAACTTTTGTTGGTACAAAAATATCTCCTTGCGCCATTCCGTTTTTTAAACGTAATTTATGCTTAATAATTTGGTTTTTGTTAGCACCTACAAGCTCTACATATCCTATTTTACTAATTGTACTAAGGTTATCACCTTCAAATACATGAAAACTATAATAAATAGATTCTCCAGTTAGTAGAAACTCTGTATTAGTTATAATATTTACACGTTCCTTGTGTATTGGAATATGGTTTAAAGTTACTTTTTTTGTTGTAATTTCTTGCCCTGTAATAAAAAGAGGTAAAAGAAATAGTATTGATATTTTAAATAGGTTCTTCATAGTTTATATTAATCTTCCCAAAAGTCTGGTTGTATATTAGACCCAATAGTTGTACAGTCTCCACATTCTGGTCTTACAATTCTCCAAATGGGTGTGTCGTAAGGGATTTCTGTTAATGTAAAATCTTGATTATATTCTTCAAAACGTGTTAATCGTCTATAAATTTCTTCTTTTTCATTTTTATCGAAATCTAATACTGTATTGTCACTAATGTTTAACACTAAAATATTACATTCGTATGCATAATCTGGCTTTACTAATCCAAAATCAAAATAGTTAAAAAAGATTCTGCGTTCTGTTACAGAGGATACATCGAAAAACCCAATGCTTTTTTCTATAGGATCATTAACAGCACTTATATTTCCTTTAATAAAACCTGGTTGGTTTTCAGATAGTATACTTGCATTTTCGCTAAGTTGATCTAACACTTTGTAATAGGTGTAAGATTCTAAGCTTTGTGTGTATTGTTTAACAAGAATACTATAACGATCTCTTATTATGCTGTCATCTGTGCCAATAAATCGTATGGGAAAACGAGATATAGTATTAGAACTTAAGTCGTTTGTACTTGTTTGAATAATTTCGGTGTTTTGTTTAGAACTAAAGCATATTTCTTCTTCTTGTAATCGATCTCTAAATTCAACATCGAAAAAAACATTTAAATCTCCTGTTGGTGTAATAATGGAACTATAATTATTAAGTACTTCTTCTTGAGGACAAAAATAAGGTGCTACAATTTTATAGGTTTCTTCATATTCGTATCTAAAATATTTAGCATCATCTATGTTATTATCACTATCTACAAACACTTGAATCCCTGGGCCTTTTTTTGTATCGTTAACGAGTTCTGCATAGAGGTTATTTATTTGAGATATGGGGCTTAATTGTGTTGGTGTAGAAACATATTGCTTTCCATTGCTTGTAGTTATTTCTAATGTGTATAAAGTATTTGGTATGGCCTGAAATGCTATATCAGATACATATAATCCTTCTGAGTTTTGTGAAAAATTATAAGTGTTATTTGCATTGTCTGTAACTTTAACTTGGGCATTTAGCTCTAGTAATTGCTCAGACTCTTCTAATCTAACTGTTTTTGATAGTTTTATGTTTTGAAACTTCAATTCATTAGTAATTGTTGCTTCTACAACTAAATTACTTTCAAAGTTCTCTGTTTCTATAACAAACGTTTCGGTACAACTCATAAGTATTATACTCATAAGAATTAAAAGTGCTATGTGTTTTTTATTTCTCATAATTAATCTTCCCAAAAGTCTGGTTCTATATTCGATCCTACAGTTGTGCAATCACTACATTCTGGGTTTACTAATTTCCAATTAGAGTCGCCAATGGGTCTTGGGTCTTGTGTTATTTGATAATTAAATTCGGTAATTAATCTGTAGATTTCTTTTCTTTGATTAAAACTCATGTCTGTTAATGTATTATCATTATAATCTAACTCTTTTTCTATGCATTCATAGATATATCTTGGTGTGGGTATATTAAAGTCTGTAGCGTCAAAAAAGATTCTTTTTTCAGAAACAGAGGATACATCAAAAAAACCAATAACTTTAGCTTTAAGGCTGTTTATAACATTAATATTACCTTGTACAAAACCGGGTTGATTTTCTGATAGGATATTTTCATTATTACCTAATTGGTTTATAATTTTATAAAACGCATAAGATTCCTGACTTTGTACATATTGTTTAACAAGAATACTATATCGGTCTCTTATTATACTTAGATCTTCTATGGTTTTATTCTCTTCAATTTCTTCTTGTTCTATAGGTTCGTCTCCTTGTTCTTCGGTTATAAAACGAACAGGGAAGCGTAAAACGGTATTTTCATTTAAACTGCTTGTAGAGGTTTGAATAATATTTTTATTTGTAGCACTTACATAGCAGGTTTGTTCTTCTTGTGTTCTGTTAACAATGGAAGTGTCATAAAACACATTAATATCTAAGCCTACAAACTCTTCATAATTAGACAAAACAGCTTTTACTGGTAAATATTGAGGAGCTACTATTTTATAGGTTTCTTCATATTCATATCTAAAAAATTGAGCGTTTGTAGATTGATTGTCGCTGTCTACAAATACTTGTACGCCAGGCCCATTATTTTCATCTACATACTCTGCATACAATTCATCTATTTGAGAAATGGGTGTTAGTTCTGTGTTTTTAGATTTATACATAATACCATCGTTAGTAATAATTTCTAGATTGTATGTTGTGTTGGGCTGTGCTTCAAATTCTATACTAGAAACATAATCTCCCGAACTATTTTGAATAAAAGAAAAGCTATTTTGTTCGCTATCTGTAACTGTTACTGTCGCATTGTTTTCTATAATTGGTTCACTATTTTCTAGTAAAAATGTTCTAGATAGTTTTATAGTTTGTCTTTTAAACTCATTTGTTATTGTCCCTTCTACAACCAAAATACTTTCAAAATTTTGGGTTTCTATAGGTAACCTCTCTACACAGCTATTAAGAGCTATACAGATTAGTAAAACCACTATCGTGTTTTGTGTAAATTTCATGTGCTAAAATTTGAAATTATATGTAATTGTTGGTACTGGTATTGCAAATATGGATGTTTTATACGCTTCAACTTTCCCGTCGTTATTTACAAAAAATACAGAATAGGGGTTATTTCTTCCTAAAACATTATAAACAGAGATATTCCAGAAGCTATGTGCTAGTTTTTTTATTTTATGGTTACCTTCTATATTTACTCCAAGATCTAAACGGTAATAATCGGGTATTCTAAACTCATTTCTATCACTGTATAATACTTGCTCACTACCAGCAAAAATGAATTTACCAACGGGGTAAGTAATTGGTCGTCCTGTTTGATAGATAAAATTTGCTGAAAAACTAAAACGATTTGTTAGTTTATAATTGGTAACTAAGCTAATATCGTGTGGTTTATCGTAATTTGCTGGAAAGAAATTGCCATTATTTACCTGTTCTTGCGGAATATTGCTATTAAGTTTTAATAACGCTCTAGAATAACTGTAACCTAACCAGCCATTAAGTCTTCCTTTTTTCTTTTTTAATAAAAATTCTATACCATAGGCTTTGCCTTCACCTTGTAATAATTCTTGTTCTATGTTTTCATTTAATATTAATTCTGCACCAACTTTATAATCTAAAATATCTTTCATCTTTTTATAATAGCCTTCTAAACTAATTTCAATATCACTGTCTTCTAGGGTTTTATATAGCCCTAATGAGATTTGACTAGCTCTCTGAGGTTTCGTGTTTAAGTCTGAAAGTTTCCATGTATCTGTAGGCGAAATAGTAGTATTACTAGATAATAAATGTAAATACTGTATAGTGGTGTTGTAACTTGCTTTTAATGATAGGCTAGGAGAGAGGAGGTAGCGAGCAGATAATCTAAATTCTGGGCCACCGTAGGTTTTAATAGCTTCGTTATTGCTAAATTCTTTAACTTCAATAATAGACGACTCATTTCTAGGAACACCTTCTTCATAAATATTTTGATTTCTAGGGCCTAATGCTGTAAAGGCAGAAAAACGAACGCCTAGATCAAAAAGTAACTTATCATTAAACTCAAACAAATCTGAAAAGAAAAGCGCAGATTCCAGGCCTTTTTCTTTGCCTAAATTTTGTGCTTCTACAATAGAATTACCGCCTAAAGGTGTTAGGTTTCCTGGTTCTATTTGGTATAGTTTTGTACTAATTCCGTATTTAAATTTATGCTTCTTGCTATGAAAGTATTTCATATTTAATTTAAGCTGCGTTTCATTTATTTTATAATCGAAATCGAAGTTACTATTAGATTCTGCTTCATACTCAATACCATATTTGTATTGACTGTTAACAGCAATTATTTCTGCTTTATGCTTATCGTTAAATCTATGATTCCATTTTAATGATACTAGAGCATTGTTGTAGCTAAATATAGAGTCTGAAGTAATACTAAACCTATCATTACTATAATAGCCTGTGGCTTGAAACTCGTTATTTTCATTTATTTTATGATTATATTTTACAATACCATCGTAAAATGAAGCTTCGCTATTTTTTAGAGATTCTTCATCTAGAGATCTTAAAATCCAACCAGAATAGGTAGCTCTTGCTGCTGTTGTTATAGATATTTTATCTTTTACAATAGGAGTTTGTAGGTTTAAACTACCTGTAATTGGTCCAATTGCTCCTTCTCCAGAGAATTTCTCGTAGTTGGGTTCTTTACTTTTTATGTCGAAAACAGAAGATAATCTACCGCCATATTCAGCAG
>NZ_JBSHNS010000413.1:0-2959 GCF_053601635.1 Pontimicrobium sp. MEBiC01747 | reverse complement strand
GTAATACAGGCTTTGGTTATAGTTTTACTTCGAATTTAAAACATTAGCCATGAAAACATTAACGATTACTAAGCAAGTAGTAGGACTCTTCTTTATTCTATTATGTATGATTCAATTACAAGCACAAGAGAAAACAATTTCAGGAACGATATCCGATGAAAATGGATTACCAATGCCTGGTGTTAGTATTTTGGTAAAAGGAACAAGTAATGGAACACAAACCGATTTTGATGGTAATTATACCATAAAAACTCATCTAGGAGATGTTATTAGGTACTCATCTATAGGGTATTTAACAGTAGATAAAACAGTAGGAACTTCAAATAATATCAGTTTTAACATGAAAGTAGATACTTCAGCTTTAGAAGAAGTTGTTATAACTGCGATGAGTATAAAACGAAAACGAGACAATGTAACACATGCATATCAAAGTGTAAATATAAATTCTCAAGGTTATAGAGGAAGCGGAAGTACTCGCAAAAGAACTAAAAAAGAAAAAATTACTACTGCAACTCAGTTACTAAAAAGTAATAGTAATAAAGTAGTTAAACCTTTACCTGGTAAAGGTTCTGGACTACAAATAGCAAGAAATACTAATAACAATGCAAAAAACGATACTCGAATTGTACTACGTGGTAATCGTTCTATAAATGAAACAAACGAAGCACTAATAGTTATAGACGGTAGAGTATCTACAAAAGCAGAATTAGATAAACTAAAAGCTAAAAAAGTAAAAGAAATTAAAGTTCTAAAGGGAGCTACAGGCTCTGCATTATATGGTAGTCAAGGTGGAAATGGTGTTATAATTGTAAAGACTAAAAAAAGTAGTTATACAATGCCAAAAGATGCAGATATTTTGAGAATAGAAAACGAATCGTATACTAAAATCCATGAAAATAAATTTAAAAGAGCAGTATTGGAGCCATTATCAACATTTTCTATAGATGTAGATAAAGCATCATACAGTAATGTGAGACGATTAATTAATAACGGACAATTTGTACCAGCAGATGCAGTTAAAATAGAAGAAATGGTAAACTATTTCAATTATAATTACCCGCAACCAAAAGGAGAACACCCATTTTCTATTAATACAGAAGTTGCAAAAACACCATGGAACAAAGATACGAAATTGGTAAAAGTGGGGCTACAAGGCAAAACATATAAAAACGAAGCACTACCAGCATCTAATCTTACATTTTTAATAGACGTATCTGGCTCTATGCATTCAACAAAAAAACTACCATTACTTAAATCGGCTTTTAAACTATTAGTAAATCAATTAAGAGATAAAGACAATGTTGCTATAGTTGTTTATGCAGGAGCAGCTGGAGTAGTATTAGAACCAACCTCTGGAAGAAATAAAGACGTAATTATAAAAGCATTAGATAATTTAAGAGCAGGAGGCTCTACAGCTGGAGGACAAGGCATAGAATTAGCATACAAATTGGCGCAACAACATTTTAAAAAAGGCGGAAACAATAGAGTAATATTAGCAACAGATGGTGATTTTAATGTAGGGGCATCGAGTAATGAAGCGATGGAAAAGTTAATAGTAGAAAAAAGAAAAACAGGAGTGTTTTTATCTGTTTTAGGGTTCGGATATGGCAACTATAAAGACTCTAAATTAGAAACCTTGGCTGACAGAGGTAATGGAAACCATGCATATATAGATACTATGCAAGAAGCAAAACTAATTTTTGGAAAAGAATTTGGAGGCACACTATTTACTATTGCTAAAGACGTTAAAATACAAGTAGAATTTAATCCAGCTAAAGTACAAGCCTACCGATTAATTGGTTACGAAAATAGACTATTAGCAAACGAAGATTTTGTAGATGATACTAAAGATGCAGGAGAATTAGGAAGCGGACATAACGTAACAGCATTATACGAAGTAATACCAGTAGGTTCAAAAAGCGATTATTTAAAAGAAGTGACCAATTTAAAATACACAAAGACAAAAATGACAGATGCATTTGCAGATGAATTAATGACAGTTAAGTTTAGATATAAGAAACCAGATGGAGACAAAAGTATAGAACTCATACAAATAACAAAAGATGAAGTAACAGAAGCATCTGAAGATATGAAATTTGCTGCATCGGTTGCATTATTTGGAATGCAATTAAGAGCATCGCAATTTCATAATAACTCAAAAATAGAAGATGTAATAGCTTTAGCAGAAGCAGGAAGAGGAGACGATAAAGATGGCTACAGAGCAGAATTCATTAGGTTAATTTCTACAGTAAAATAGTGTAGCAGCTTTTTAGCCAAATACTGGTGGGTAAATGGTATATCTTGCAATCTATTTTGTAGAGTAAAGGTTAAGTAAATACTTAACCTTTTTTTAGTTTATAACTTCCCTCAGTAAAAAGAGTAGTTCCCTCAATATAAGTTTTTTAAAGTGCTTTTTAAGCATAACTTTATTGTAATTAAAACGCAAAATTATGAAACATATAATAACCACACTAATCGCAGTATTAAGTATAACTATTGTTAATGCACAAAACCTAAATTTAAAAACAGAATCTGTTGAAATAGATAACTTAATCACATTTATAGCAGATTATTTTCCAGCAACAGAAAAACCAAAAGAAAATACAATAAACTTAGTAAAAAACACTTTGTTTTTAATAGAAACAACAACCAAAAACTTCTCACAAGAAGATAAGATCGTTTTACAACAAAGCTTTAAGTTGTTAAGTAAAAGACTAACAAAAGAAGATACAATTACTATTGTTGTGT
This sequence comes from Pontimicrobium sp. MEBiC01747, assembly GCF_053601635.1. Taxonomy (NCBI): domain Bacteria; kingdom Pseudomonadati; phylum Bacteroidota; class Flavobacteriia; order Flavobacteriales; family Flavobacteriaceae; genus Pontimicrobium; species Pontimicrobium sp. MEBiC01747. Next base: position 211 of record NZ_JBSHNS010000413.1, on the reverse strand, counting down.
ACTCGGGGCAAAATGGTATACTCTTAGAAAGTATTTCAGCAAAAGAAATAAAAAGAATTCTGTATACACTTAACGACATAAAATCTAATATCACAAAACAACATAAAGATGGTATTACATTAGCCTACAAACTAGCACAAGAACAATTTAATGAAGAAGAAATAAATACAATAGTAATGGTTAGAAACCCAAAAGCGTTAACATCTAAACC